>CAIYBQ010000567.1 GCA_903924445.1 uncultured Armatimonadota bacterium
GCACGGATGTGATCAAGCGGAGCCGCTCCGTGTTCGCCCAGCCATGTAAAAGCTTCAGCGCTTACCAATGGCTTTCCCGTGAGCTGCGCCGCACTTGCTGCGAGCGTACAGATGAACATTTCCTCAACCGCAACTTCATGGCTGACGGGCTTCGGGATTGCGTCCAGCGGTTCGCGGCCCGAGAGAACCAGAGGCCCACATCCGAACTGTTCCGCCTCCGGGATATCGGCAGCTGCGTAGAAATCGATCAGATTACCGGGAGACCCGTGGGCCTGCAGGCGGGTTTTTGCTTTGTGGGAATGCGCGAACATCGTCCACGGTGTTAGAAATTCGGAATGCGCCAACTCCTCTAAATGCGCCGCATAGTCACTCCGCTGCGCCTTTGCATTCGGTGATATTGACTTCGCGGCAAGGGATGCAAGTGCATCGGCAAACGGATAGCCAGCTGCCTTTTCAAACGATGCCGCAATCCCCGCCGTCGTCGTCGCGCCATAGACTTCCCATGAATCATTGAAGACGGCACGCGGGGTGTCCGATCCCAAACGATTTAGGAATGCATCGATAGGTTTTAAAAACGCAGCGGCTGCATCCCGGCTGAACGGATCCATCACATTTCCAGCACCGCCCGGCCCTGAGCGCTTTACTTGCTGGCGCGTTGGCACTGCGAGCGCGACCAGGTCACGCGTCGCGGCGATCTCAACGGCACCATCCGGGCGTTTACGCTGTGCTGCTGGGATTACCGACAAGCCTTGCGCACGGTGCGCATTTCCAATCCAAGGACCACCGTAGGGCCAGCCGGTTCCAAGGATGCAGTCGACATCCATATTGTGTGCCCGCCCAGTCCGTACCGCATGCCGAAAGCGCTGCTCGAAAACGGGGGAGAGATAGTCGACAGGCGTGTAGCCGGGGGCATCCGGGGCGTAGATCGGCGAGATCTCAACCCCACCGAACCCGGCGTCGCGAAGGGCTACGAGCTCTGCTGTAATGTCATTTTCCGTGATGGCAGACCCCAGCCACCACCACCGTGTCCAGAGCCTCTGGGCTGGCGGAGCATTCCTCGGATTCATCCAAGCAACCGGAAGGCGCATCATATGCCGTATTCTTACAGCGACTCAGGGCATCTGTGCTAGGAACATCGGTCACCGATGCCGAAACAATGAGCCACGTTGGATAGGTGAGGGTGAGAGATAATTATGGCGATGTCGCATGCAGCCATCCGTGCTGCGGTCCGTGGGTTACCGATTGAGCTCCCTAGCTGGGGTTTTGCAAATGCAGGCACACGCTTTGGCGCATTTCCAGAGCCCGGCGCGGCGCGGGATGTCTTTGAAAAGATCGAGGATGCCAGCAGCGTTCATCGGCTGACCGGCGCAGCACCCACCGTTGCGCTCCATATTCCATGGGATCTCCCGCCAGCCGGTGGCGACTGGACAACCATTGCCGACTTCGCCACAGAGCACGGAGTGGCCCTCGGAGCGATCAATCCCAACCTCTTCCAGGACCAGGCTTACAAGCTTGGGAGTGTGTGTAATAGCAATCCGGATGTACGTGCAAAAGCCGTCGCGCATCTCGTAGAGTGTGCTGAGATTGCTGGAATCGTTGGGTCAAAGCAGGTTGCGGTCTGGCTCGCCGATGGCACTAACTACCCC
>CAIYBQ010000568.1 GCA_903924445.1 uncultured Armatimonadota bacterium
CGTTGATGATTCTGAGGACTTTGAGTCCAGCAATCTCACCGGCGTTCTTGGTCGCGGTGCGCTGGGAGTCATTGAAGTAAGCAGGGACGGTGATGACAGCGGCGGTGACCGATTCACCAAGATACGCCTCAGCATCTGCTTTGAGCTTCTGCAAGATCATCGCAGAAATTTGCTCAGGAGAGTATGGGGTTCCATCGATGGTGGACCGGTGATCGGTACCCATGTAGCGCTTGATGGAAATCAGTGTGCGGTCAGGGTTTACGACAGCCTGGCGCTTTGCTGGTGCTCCGACGAGGCGGTCGCCTGTTTTTGAGAAGCCAACAATCGATGGTGTTGTACGTGCACCTTCTGCATTCGCGATTACGACTGGTTCTCCGCCTTCAAGTACGGAGACGCATGAGTTCGTCGTTCCGAGGTCAATTCCTACTGTTTTTGGCATAGTGGCTTTCTCCTTGCTCTTGTCGCTTTGGTGATGGTGTCAAAGTGACTCATTTTGTGCGATGGTCTATTCTTTCATGTGAGTGTAATGGTGTCAAGTAAGTGAATGATTAATTTTCTACATGGTATGCAAACGTACGAGTTATTCCGGTTTGTTGGCATCAGGATATACTTTGGTGTGATTAAAAAGGAAGCTGCGCAGGTTGTCTCGGTTACACCGCTTTCTGCGCCACGGCACTTTGTGCTGACCATGAAGAGTGCCCATTTGGCCTCGCATTCCCGTCCAGGGCATTTCATCGCAGTCGCCGCAGATACAGGTTCCGCAATCCTGCGTAAGCCTTTTTCTGTCTACACGGTGAACCCGGATGCCGGTGAAATCTCGATCTTGTTTTCTGTCTATGGACCTACGACCACCGCGATGTCTCGTATGCTCCCCGGCGATTCCATTGATGTCCTCGGTCCGCTGGGCGGGCGCATCTTTGATCCAGAGCCGATAAAGGGAATACATCACATCCTCGTGGGGGGTGGTTATGGAGTTCCTCCGCTTAACTATTTGGCCAAGACAATCCGGGCAAGCGCACCAGATGCCATGGTTACGGTGATTATCGGCGCGCGGACCGCAAATCTTCTGGTCGGAGATGATGATCTTCTCGATGCGGGTGTCGAGGTCATTTACTGTACGGATGATGGTTCTGCTGGTGTGCATGGTCGTGTCACCGATGCCCTGCTTCCGTTGTTGAAATCTGACAGTCGTGTCTACACCTGTGGGCCAACGCCGATGATGAAAGCTGTTGGTGAGCTTAGCGAAGCGCACGGAGTAGATTGCCAGGTTTCGCTTGAGACATTCATGCCCTGTGGTGTGGGCATCTGTGTTGGCTGCGTCGTAAAGATGCGTGATGGTGTTTTCTCGCGAACGTGTACCGATGGTCCGGTCTATCCTGGGTGTGAGGTGGCATGGTGAGCACCGTGAACATGACCGTGCAAATCGGCTCCCTCAAAATGCGTAACCCTGTCACAACCGGGAGTGGGACATTCGGATTTGGTAGTGAAACCAAGGACTTGGTGCCGCTTGACCGCCTCGGGGCGGTAACGGTAAAAGCCACAACGCGTGAGCGACGGCTGGGTAACCCGCCTCAGCGCATCGTTGAAACCGCATCGGGAATCCTCAATGCTATCGGGTTGCAAAACGGCGGCATCGATGACTATCTCGCCAATAAGGCTCCGTATCTACGTGGTTTCGATTGTCCGATTATCGTCAATGTCCCGGGCGAAAACCCCAATGATTTTGCATATGTAGTCGAGCGCCTGACGGCAGCTGGTGCGGCGGATGCCGTCGAACTGAACCTTTCCTGTCCAAATGTCTCCCATGGTCTGGACTACGCGACGGATCCACAGCTGGCCGCATCGGTGGTTGCTGCGGTGCGTAAAGTTACATCGATGCCCGTAATCGCGAAGCTGTCTCCAAACGTAACGGACATTCGTGTGATTGCAAAGGCGTGTGAGGATGCGGGTGCGGATGCCCTCAGCATGATTAACACCGTTGTCGGGACAGCGATCGATCCGCGCAAACGGAAATTCCGCCTTGCTAACATTACGGGTGGCCTCAGTGGGCCTGCGGTAAAACCAATCGCGTTGCTTGCTGTGTGGCGCTGTTACAACACCGTCAAGATTCCAATCATCGGGATGGGGGGCATTGCCTGTCCACTGGATGCCATCGAGTTCATGCTCGCGGGCGCGACTGCGGTGGCCTGCGGCACGGGCAATTTTGTTGATCCCACGCTTTCCCTCGAAGTAATCGATGGGATTGAGAAGTATTGTGTTGAGAACGGTTTTGCCGATGTCAACGCGCTAATCGGTGCGGTAACCGCAGCTTAGGAGTTTACGATGTCAAGAAGTTACGAACTATTGCCCATCGGTGATAATGCACCCGAGGAAGTCAATGCCGTCATTGAAATCCCACGTGGGTCATCGAACAAGTACGAATATGACCGTGAACATGGCATTTTCCGTTTGGATCGTCCACTCTACAGTCCACTCTTCTACCCGTTTGACTACGGTTGGATTGCCGGGACGATGAGCGCTGATGGTGACCCACTTGATGTCCTTGTCATCGGGAGTCACCCGACGTTCTGTGGCTGTGTTGTCACCTGTCGTCCATTGGGTGTCCTCTTGATGCGTGATGAAAAAGGCGCAGACGAAAAGATTCTTGCACGCGTTGCACATGATCCTCGGTATTCCGGTGTCCGAACCCTTGGACATCTCCCGACGCACGTCCTCCGCGAAGTGGAGCACTTCTTTGATGTCTACAAGACGCTTGAAAAGAAGCCGGTTGCGATTGGTGAGTGGAAGGATGTCGATGTCGCTCAGCAGATGATTGAGAACTGCAGACTGATTCGTAATCCAGGCGAGGGCTAAGCGTTCGCTTTTTGACGTTCTGGGTAAGTGATGTGGGAACACAACACAGTCCCAAAACGGAACCACACCTTGGAGGCTGCCATGCACGCAGGACACCCATTTTGGAATCTTGGGTTGGAATACCTCTTATCTGGAAAGCCGGCACATCATCGTGCGTCGGCAAAGCGTGTTGTTCAAATCTTCCTGTCTGGTGCAGCGAGCTCGGTTGATCTATACGACTACAAGCCGATGCTTGAGCAGCGACGGGGACAGGCCTTTGATCCCGGTGGGAAGCTCGAGCTCTTCCAAAGCCAGCCGGGTGTTGTGATGCCATCCGCATGGGGATTTGAGCGTGCAGGGCAGTCCGGGCGCTGGATTTCAAAAATCCTCCCGCACCTGTCGCAATGCGTCGATGACATGGCATTTGTCTACAGCATGACATCCAAGTCCAATGTCCATGGACCCGCGACGTTTTTACAGACAACTGGCTTTGTCCAGCCTGGATTTCCATCGATGGGAGCGTGGATAGCACACGGCCTTGGCAGCCTGACTGACAATCTTCCCGTGTTTGTCGCGCTCCCTGATTCCCGTGGCGTTCCCCCGAATGGTCCCGCCAACTGGGGCTCTGGCTTCTTGCCTGCCGCCACACAAGGCGTTGTCCTCCGCCCAGGCAGCAAGACCGCAATTCGGGACCTACAGCCACCATCCGAGAGCTCATCTCCAGCGGCCGAAGCAGCACGAAAGCGTTTTTTGACGGACATAAACAAGCTGGATGCTCGGACAAATGGTTCGGATGATGCCCTTGTTGCACGTATAAAAAGCCATCAGCTTGCCGCAAAGCTGCAGCTTTCTGCCCCTGAGGCCATGGATATCTCGAAGGAAAGCGTCGCAACACGCCAGCTTTATGGAATCGGAACTGCGCAGACAAATGACCTTGGTACACGCTGCCTGGTTGCCAGGCGGATGCTTGAGCGGGGCGTACGCTTTGTCCAGATCTGGAGCGGAGCTGATAACGGCTTCCCACGCCGGAACTGGGATTCCCACGAAGACTTACGCAAAGACCATGCGGACATGGCAACCGAGCTTGATAAGCCGGTCGCTGGCCTCCTCCGTGATCTGAAGAGCCGCGGGCTCCTCGATGACACCATCGTTTTCTGCACAAGTGAGTTCGGCCGGATGCCCTGTAGTCAGGGGGGTAAGGGCAGGGACCATAACCCCGAAGCGTTTACAACTTGGCTCGCTGGCGGCGGCATCAAGGGAGGCACGGAAGTCGGCACGACCGATGAATGGGGCTACAGGGTCGCAGAAAATCCGGTTACAGGTTACGATGTGCACGCAACAGTCCTTGCATTGCTTGGTGTTGACCATACATCGCTGACATTTCGGCATAATGGCGTCAACCGCCGCCTCACGGATGTCCACGGGCATGTATTGAAGCAGCTGATAAAGCACGTGTGAGTAACTGATCGTGAACTCGATTGGAATGGAAACAATCTGAATGGCGCCAACGTTGGTGGTGATGGCAGCGGGAATGGGAAGCCGCTTCGGAGGGACGAAGCAGCTTGCTGGCGTAGGGCCAAGCGGTGAGACGATTCTGGATTACTCAGTCCACGATGCTATTTCTGCAGGTTTTGGCAAAGTCGTCTTTGTCATTCGCAAGGCATTTGCCGATGCCTTTGAACAAGGAATCGGTGCACGCTATAGCCATCAGATTGATGTCTCCTATGTCTACCAGGAGCTCGACAATTTGCCAGCTAGGTGCACTCCTGACCCTGACCGCACGAAGCCGTGGGGCACAGCGCACGCTGTTTGGTGCGCGCGTCCCGAAGTTTCTGGACCCTTTGCTGTAATCAACGCGGATGATTTTTATGGCCAGGATGCGTTTGCACAAATGGCTGCGTGTCTCAGCACGGTCGGGACCGAAGCTGGCCAATATGCGATGGTGGCGTTTGAAGTGGATGCCACATTAAGCCCATTTGGCTCCGTTTCTCGGGGTGTCTGTAAGGTGGACGCTGCTCGGAATCTCGTAGAAGTCACGGAACACACCGCATTGATACGCTCCGATTTCGGAGTGGTGTCAACATTTGCAGACGCATCCACAGAGGTGCTCCCCTTTGACACTCTTGTATCGATGAACTTCTGGGGCTTTACCCCAGACTTCCTCGAGCACACTGAAGACTTTTTCGTGCAGTTTTATTCGGCGAATCATGCATCCTCGAAAGCGGAGTGCTATCTGCCATCAGCGGTAACGCACCTCATGCAGACAGGCTCCGCGACCGTAAAAGTTCTAGGTACATCCGGGCGGTGGTTTGGACTCACCTATCCTGAAGATCGCGATGCTGTTGTATGTGCGCTTGCTGCTTACACGGAGCAAGGTATTTATCCATCTCCATTGGTAGGCGAGGCTCTTAATGATTGATGCACGTTTTCAGCAGGAGCTGTGCGCCCAATATCCAGAGTGTGGACGCTGTGTAAGTGTTGAGGTGCTCGCAGGGGGACACATCAACGATACCTACTTGGCGCGCTACGATGTGAGCGGTGGTGTTCGAAGCCTTGTTCATCAACGCATAAACCATGACGTGTTCAAGAATATTCCATTCGTGATGGAAAATGTTGTGCGTGTGACCGAGCATGCACGCGTGTGGTTTTCTAAGAATGGCGTTGTGGATGTTGACCGGCGAGTGCAGACTGTCTATCCAACCCGGGATGGTAACTTTTACTGGCAGGACTCGACCGGAAACTATTGGCGTACGCAGGACTACATCGCCAATGCA
>CAIYBQ010000569.1 GCA_903924445.1 uncultured Armatimonadota bacterium
CCCCGGGTAGGCTTACGTTTGGCAGGCTTTGAATGAATAAACTGGTCCGGAATTTATTGGTTGCGCTCTGGGTGGTCGCGATGGCGATGGGGGGAACCCTCCTGCTCATCAATTCACGCCTAAGCGCGCCGCCACCTGGCATCCCCGTCGGAAAAGCCGCACCTGACCTGGAGTTCACCGCCTACGATGGTCGGACGATTCGCCTTAAGGATTACATCGGGCGCCCAGTCTTTCTGGTCGCAGTCCCGCAGCTGAACGATGATGCCGTCAGGGTTTGTGAATCACTGAAAGAGCAAATGGGCTTCCTCGAGGCGGCAGGCGGTAAGGTCTTTCTCCTCGCCAACACCGATGTAGCTACCGCAAAAGCATTTCATGCATCCGGCAAGCTCAACTTCCCAGTGCTCATCGACCTCCGAGGCAGCGTTGCACACACCTTTGGCGCTGAAAGAGATCGCATCGAGACCATCGTCGTGGATGCCAAAGGGATGGTCAAGTTCCACATCCGGGATGTCGATATCCGTCATCATGGACCGCAGCTCCTCGCATTCGCGCGAACATGTAACGATGAAGTTGCCGCCGCTAGGTCAAAAGGCATCGGGAAACCTGTCGAGCCTATCTCGATCCAGGATGCCATCACGGGAAAGATGACGCCTCTCTACGGAGATCGTAGCCAGAAGGCGACGCTTGCCATCTTCATGAGCACACTCTGCCCCTGTTCAAATGCCTACAACGAACGCGTGCGGGAGTTAACCGTGTTCGCGGCAAAGCGCGGGCTTCGAACGACGATTATTTACGCCAACGCAGATGAGACCATCGACAACGTGATCACCCATGCCAAGCAGTCGGGGTTTGTTGGGCCTGTGCTCCACGATGCTGACCAGGTCGGGATGAAACATCTCAAGGCCGCCGTTACGCCCGAAGCATTCCTGATGGACCAGCAAGGCATTTTGCGCTACGCGGGTCGCATCGATGACCGCCGGGAGCAGGAGCTGGTCAAGAACGCTGTCTTGAATAAAGCCATCGATGCTGTGCTAAATGGGAAAAAGATTCCGGAGTCGGAGCCAGCGTTCGGCTGCGCCATCACTGCTAAGCGCTAGACAAACGGGATGTGAGGCTTTGCAGCGGCATCCCGCAGACGCGCCATGAAATCCACCCGTGAGATTTCGACCGCGCCGAGGGCTTCAAAGTGCGGCGTGAGCTGCTCGATGTCCAGCCAGGTGAGTCCAAGCGAACGCAGATGGTCAATAAGATAGAGAACGGCGAGCTTTGAGCCATCCGTGACGCGGGTAAACATCGACTCGCCGGAAAACACACCCGCCACATAGACACCGTAAAGTCCGGCGACCAGCGTCTCGCCATCCCAGACCTCGATCGAATGAGCATCCCCCAGAGCGTGCAAATCGGTATACGCCTTGAGCATTGCAGATGTAATCCATGTGCCATCCTGGTCTGCTCGCGGTACTGTCGCGCATGCCTCCATGACGGTGCGGAAGCATTTGTTGATGGTGAATGTATACGTACTGTTCCGCCGTCGGCGCGCAAGGCGGTCGCCGATGTGAAGCGCATCAAAGTCGAGGATGGCACGCGGATCCGGTGCAAACCAGAGCAGCGGGTGGCCTTCATGCGGCCAAGGGAAAATGCCATTGGCATAGCTCTGCTGTAGCATTTCAGCCGTGATGGGACCGCCAATCGCGACGATGCCTTCCTCGGTAGGCTCTGGCAAGAACTGTGGCATCACCAGCCCAGAGGGGCAAGCTCCTTGTCGAGGTGGTTGGTGACGTAATCCTTGACGGCATCCTCGAGGCTGGTAAAGGGTCGCGTATACCCCGCCGCCCGCAGCTTCGTCATTTTGGCTTCTGTGAAGTATTGGTATTTGCCTTGAAGGGCATCGGGCATCTCGATGTACTTAATCACCGGGTCCTGCCCAATACCGGCATAGATTGCCTTTGCGAGGTCATTCCAGCTGCGTGCCTGCCCCGTTCCAAGATTGAAAATGCCGTTCACCGATGGTGTTTGCATCAGCCATGCAAGCGCATCCACGACATCCTTTACGTAGATGAAATCGCGGACCTGTGCACCATCCGCGTATTCAGGTTTGTAGGATTTGAAGAGCGAGATGGCGCCTTCTTCGCGAATCCGGCGGTGGGAGTGCAGCACGACGCTTGCCATAGTTCCTTTGTGGTACTCATTTGGGCCGTAGACATTGAAGAATTTGATACCGGCCACGTGCTCAAGCAGACCTGCTTCGTGAAGGCGTACATCGGAGAGGTGCTTTGAGTAGCCATACATATTGAGCGGCCGGAGGCTAAAAGGGTCGGCTGTGTCATCAAAGCCCTGGGCGCCATCCCCGTAAGTGGCCGCGCTGCTGGCGTAGATGAA
>CAIYBQ010000570.1 GCA_903924445.1 uncultured Armatimonadota bacterium
CGAATCGCCGCTGCCTTGCGGCTCGGATCCGGATGGCCAAGCTCATCAACCCAGAAAGGCTTGAGCATCGGATTTTTGATGCTGGACAGCGACGCAACGCTATTGAACACCGGGAAGACCCGGCGATCGCCGCGCAGGATGGACATCAACGATTTCAGCTCACTATCCGATGGGCTATCGGAGCAGATCATGTCAAACGCACTCTGCCGCTCGACGGCATTCGTTGCATGCTTGACAATCGCACGCGCTTCCGCCGCTGTAGGCTTGTGCTGCATGTCCCGGAGGAAGTCGTGGCTTGGGTCGAGCAAAACCGCATCCGGTTTGGCATCAACCTTGAGCGTAATCTCCTGCTCAGCACCGCTCAGCGTCACCTTTTGCGTCGACATCCCATAGGACATAAAAATGCCAACCTTTGTCGGGATGGTGTAAACGGGCACACCGCCATCCGTCTTCTGGTTCTGCTTGACGCGGAGCTTGACAGACTTGGATGCTTCATCGTAAGACCAGGTGTAATCCAGCACCGGGTGGCCAGGGGAAAGAATCCACTGATTGAAGAATGGTTCGCAGTTGATACCGCTGGCATCCGTCATCGCCTTCATCAGGTCATATGTCTCAACCGGCGTGTGCTTATGGCGCGTGAGATAGAGGTTAATGCCTTTCCAGAATGCCTTGTCTCCAAGGAGCTGGCGCAGCGAGTGGATGACAACACCGCCCTTAGGATAGCTGTGCGAGTCAAACATCGCATCCGGGTTGGCGTAGCGCCGCGTTGAAATCGGGCGCATATAGCGGCGCGCTTCACCGAAGTAGCCACGCATATTGCCTTCGATTTCACGGTCATACGCGGCGGAGCCACGTGCGTGCTCAAAGTATGCGGACTGCATAAACGTGGCAAAGCTCTCATTCAGCCACGTCTGTCCCCAGTCCTTGCAGGAGACAACATCGCCAAACCACTGGTGAGCGAGCTCGTGGGAGTTCAGGGATGCCATGGTGCGGATGCCATCGCGGCCATCCGTGAGGTTTCCAGATCCCAGCGTCGTCGCCGAGACATTTTCCATGCCGCCGCCAAAGTCGTACATCGCGTTTTGTGCATACTTCGGCCAAGGATAGCGGAAGCCGGTGATGTTCGAGAAGAACGTCATCATGTCGTGCGTGTCGGAGAAAGATGGATCGATGGTTTCCTTCTGGCTCGCTGGCACGACGTACCAAAGTGGCGTTCCGTTCCAGACATCCTTTTTGATGGCGACCTGCCCTGCAACCAGCGAAAGCAAGTAGGTTGCGTGGGGCTGTGTCATTTTCCAGTGCGCGGTGCGGCGACCATTTTTGACCGTGTTGCTGACAGGGATACCATTGCCGACCACTTCCCACTTGGCGGGAACGGTCGTAATAGTTTCTGTGGTCGTGAAGTCATTTGGGTAATCCCAAGTCACTGCCCACTCGCGGTTAAAGCCAGTCTCACCCTGTGTCCAAAAGCCATCTTTGTCAGGATTTGCCTTTGTGGGAACCATCCAATGCCAGCCACCATCCGAGCCGAAGCCGCCGCCCTGCTTGGAGCCTCCGGAGTACTTAGCGGAGATAATGGCTGTCGCTGTGGGAGCAAGCGGCGTCGGGAAGTTGACGACCACAAACTCACCGCTGCGCTTGAAGATGACTTCCTTGCCATTCAAAAACATTCGCTGAACGGTCAAGCCCTGGCCGACGTGGAACTTCGCGGATGTCAGCGTCTGTACAAGCGGGCGGATGGTGTTAAACGACTCACCGGTGAATGTTCGGTTTGTTTCATTGACATCGAGAATGACCTTGAGGTGAAGCAAATCATATTCACGGTCAGGAGCGTACGTGGGGGCAAAGGAGTTTGGATTTTGCTGTCCCTGTCCAACGGCGGAGAGTCCGGCCATACCAAGGGATGCAATGGCGGCGAAGGTGCACGCCAGAACAGTGTTAATGCGCATAGGCGCAAAGTATCACGCCCTCGTCACATTGTCAGGTGGATTTCGTCCTACGACGCAACCATCCGGGCCGCGTAAGCGCCGACCTGCCCACGGTAAGCAAGCATCTGCGCATGGACATCCTCGCGTAAACCAACGGCTTCGACTTCCATCGCTTTGATAGCCAGCGTCACTTGATCCAGCGATGCTGTCTCAAGTGGAAGATGCCAGCGTTCCTGCCCGATGCTTTGCATGAAGTCTAGATTTTTGTCGCGGTAGCCGAGACTGATGCTGGGGATGCCAAGGTTTGCGGCAAGGATTGCGGCGTGGAGGCGAACAGAGAGTGTGAAATGTGCGCCGTCTACCCATTTTGCGAATGCTGCAAAATCACTTGGAAGCTGCACGCTGACATGCTCAAGGCCGGCAGCATCCAGGACGCGGCGGGTAGGACCGCCATCCGTCCGGTGCATCGCAACGCCAATGACTTCATCTCCAAACTGGTCCGCTAAGCGCAGGTAGTTAGTCACGGCTTCGAGTGCCGGGATGTCTTGCGGCAAGCGGTTGTCAGCGGCGGATGCTGCGATATTGACAACGATTTTGCGTCGCTCATGCGGTTGTTGAGGAGCATTCGGAGTCAGTGCCGCGGCAAGGTCACCGATTAGTTCGGCATTTCCGATACCAAGCGTCCGCGCAGTGTCAAGTGAGCGTGGACCGCGGAGACCAACACCGGACATTTGCTTGAGTGACTCTGCCCAGCCATCCAGTGCAACAGACGCTTCATCACCAAATCCAGAGCTGCCAATACCGCTCCCGAGGGTCCAGCTGCGGCAACCTTGTTGTTGCGCGTGGGCGATGGCGGGATGCCAGTAGGGACTGATCAGTGTGCCTCCACCGAGGATAATGCCTTGGAAGAAGTCGGGTCCTGAGAGGCCTTTGGATGCAAGCTCGGCCTCACGCCAGCTTGAGAGCAAGGTAACAAGGTGATGTTCAGGATAGAGAAGCTGGGCCGCAGTGAACATCGCTTCATCACCGAGGTTGGCATCCCCGAGCGCACCGATGTACCCAAGTCTGGGCTTTCCTGTAGTCAGTGTTTTGCGATGGGCGATATCTGCAAGGAGAAGCTGCCGATCGGCCATTTTCTGCCTAAGAACACCTAGCATTGTGTCATTCCCCTGGGGTGGTCCAAGCATGAGGCAGGGCGAGAACGCCTCGTGAGCGCTCCGGCGTCACCGCGCGTCCGGAAAGCTCACCAGATTCGACATCGATGATCAGAGCACCCTCAAGGTGATCCTGAATTCCAATACTCGATGAAATCTGCACGTTCATCCGATAGCGCCCTGGGACGAGATGAATCGTGCTGATGTCACATGTAAATATGTTTCCGTTAGCGAAGCCGCGACGGTCATCGGCACCTGACATCCCGCTGTCAAATCCGGTGACAACCTGTCCGTGATGATCGTAG
>CAIYBQ010000571.1 GCA_903924445.1 uncultured Armatimonadota bacterium
AGGCCAGCATTATCCGGTCCACTGGTGTTTCCCAGCAGGAGATACGGAAGTTCGAACAGCTGCAGTGAGCCCATGGTTGATGTCACCAGCACAAACTGGCAAACGGGCCAAATGGCTGGCAATGTGACGGCGCGAAATCGTGCGAGCGTACCGGCGCCATCGACGAGCGCAGCTTCGTGTAGCTCCTGATCGACTCCCTGCAGTGCTGCAAGGAAGTAGATCATGTTGAAGCCGACGTACATCCAGAGACTCGTCAGGACAAGCGCGGGCATCACCGTGGCTGGGTCCCCCAGCCACTTCGTCGTGATGTTAGCCGGGTTCATCGTGATCGCGGCGTATGCATGATTGACGAGGCCATATTTGGGCTGAAAAAGCACAGCAAAGAGGACCCCGACAAAGACTTGCCCAAGGAGATGTGGAGAAAAGAAGATCAAACGGAACAGGTTTTGTCCCTTGAGCCACTTTTGGCTTAGGAGTAGCGCCAGCCCGAGGGATAACGGAAGCTGTAACAACACCGTCGTAACCGTGTACGTAACGGTGTTGGTGACAGCCTTGTGAAAGTCAGGGTCTTGCAGCAGAAATGCAAAATTCCGGAGGCCGACAGGCGACCAGTCCTGAGGTCCGCTCGTTGCATAGAAGGCCAAGCGGAAACTTTGCACAATCGGATAGACGCTGAACACCAAAAACAGCAACACGAACGGCGCAACGAAAATGTACGGAGCCGCTCCACCGCCGACGCGGTAGCTTCGACGTGGTGTCATTAAAACGGGTTCCTTGCGATACGCTTGCGGACTTCATCGGCTCGGGATTTGAGCGCACGCGCAACAAAGTCCCGGAGACCATTTGGTCCATTCTTCGAGTAATGGGCAACGCCTGCAATCAGAACCTGACCAAATTTCCCCTTGGCGACATCCTGAAATGGACTTGTGTACTGTGACGGAACATCCAATGCCAGCGTCGCATAGTCGCGACCGATACGCTGCCCGCCGTAGAAGGCATAGGCTTGATCGAACGCCGGCTCATTCCAGGCATCCGGGACTGGAGGCAAAATATACGTTTCCGAATACCGCTCAGCCAGGTCTTCATTGTTCAAGTACAGAAACTTGGCAAAGTCCCATGCAAGGCTTTTATCCACGCACTTTCGGGTTATTCCAAGCATTGTCCCGCCCCACGTACTTGTCTTGCGGGGATTTCCTGTAAATGTCGGCAGTGGCATCAAGCCCATCTTGCCGGAAAGCTTTCCGACATTGGTCTCATGTTGCTTTGAACGCCAGTCAGGTGTCACAACCGTCAGGAAGTACTCATCTTCAAGCGCTTGGGTCATGACTTGCCCAAACGATGAGCTGAGTGATGATGCAATCTGTGACTCTTGCTTATCGGCTACCAACGGGATGTACCAGAGAAGCGTCTCTAAGCCGATTTCATCATCGAATGTCACATTCCCATTTGCATCGAAGAGACCGCCACCCTTTTGCAGGAGGATGGTCATCAGCTGATCAACACCCGAGTCTGAAAACTCCGTGATGTACCGGTCACCGGGCTTTCTTACTTTCTTTCCCGCAGCGATAAAGCTGTCCCAAGTCGTAAGGTTTTCGGGTTTGAGCCCAAGCTCTGTAAAAGCCTCCCGGTTGTAAGC
>CAIYBQ010000572.1 GCA_903924445.1 uncultured Armatimonadota bacterium
CCTTGCCGCCCATCACATTCGTGTTCATCGTAATTCGATTCATCGTCTTCATGGACCGCTCCTTCACTCTCGATAAGAATCGTCAAAGATCTATTATAGCAGTTCTGTGTCATCAAAGCATCGGATTTGATTCGTCGGTTGGTTTGTGTTGGTTGGGTTGATCAAAAGGTGATGCGCCGCGGGGCATGGTTGGTGGAGGCTGCACTTTGACAGTATTCGGTGTAAGCGGATGATATCAAAGGGTTTACAGGTGGTATGTGCGGTGCACTCCACCTTGAGTGGAATGATACGGACCAACTCGATTTGCGAAAGGTGGGGTTTAATTGGTTCGTAACCGTTCAGTCCTCATTCTGCTAATAAAAATGCCGAGGTCCCATCGCATTTTCACAGAGTAACTCACAGATTCATGATTTTATCGTCGTCTCAATTGGGCTATCCTGTTTTTGATAATCTCGTAACCTCTTGGTTATGAACGATTCCTTGCCAACTCCAACTTCGAATTGCCCCGATTGCGCCAAGTTGCTCATTCGCATCGCCGATCTGGAAGCCATTGTTTTTGAGCTTCGGCAACGGCTCAACCAGAATTCATCCAACTCTTCGATCCCGCCTTCAGCCAATCCGCTCAATGCTCCAAAGCGTCCAGCCAAACCTCGAGGCTTGCGTAAACAAGGTGGTCAGCCGGGACACCCAGGACATCATCGTCGTCCACTCCCGATCGAGCGAATCGACCATGTTGTGCCATATATTCCAGAGAATTGCTCGCATTGCCAGGCCAAACTCCCTGTGGAACCATCCTCCAGCGATCCTGAGCCGACCCGCCATCAGGTTGCCGAACTGCCGCCGCTGGTCGCTGTCGTAACCGAGTATCAAGGGCATGCCCGTACTTGTCGGTGCTGTGGACAACTCAATCGGGCCGAGATCCCACCCGAGATCCGTGCCCATTGTATCGGGCCACGACTGGCTGCCGTTATGTCCTATTTCAGTGGTGTCCATCACATCAGCCGACGTGGCGTAGAAGAGATCGTTGAGACGGTTTTTGAAGTGCCGACCTCATTGGGGACAATTGTTGCTCTGGAAGCTGAAACGACCGCTGCACTTCACAGCGCTTATCAGGAAGTACAGTCAACAGTCCGTAACGCTCCGGTCAAGAATACCGACGAAACCGGCTGGAAGCAGCAGGGCAAAAAACGCTGGCTTTGGATGTCAGCAACCGCAACCGCTGCATTATTCAAGATCCATCTTAATCGAAGTTTTGAAGCACTTCAGGCACTTCTGGGTGAAAACATCACGGGTGTGATTTGTAGTGACCGGTGGTCTGTCTACAGCAAGTTGCCTCTGAATTTACGACAGGTTTGCTGGGCGCATTTGAAGCGTGATTTTCAGAAACTTGTAGATCGAGGAGGGCCTGCCGAAGCGATTGGACGAGCAGGACTGGAAGTGGTTGATCGGTTGTTTGCAGATTGGTGGGCATTTCGAAAGTACGAAATTGACCAGGTTGAACTGAAAAAGCGGATGGAGCGGACGGCCCTTGAGTTAGAGGTTGTCCTAAAGGATGGAAGCTCGTGCAAAGATACGAAGGCGGCGACATTCTGCGCGAATTTAGTGGAAATCTACCCAGCGTTATGGCTGTTTGCATCAGTTGAGGGTGTCGAACCGACCAACAATCATGCCGAGCGTCTGCTTCGCACCGGTGTGTTGTGGCGGAAAAATGCATTTGGTTGCCAGAGCGACGAAGGATGTCGTTTTGTGGAGCGGATGTTGACGGTGGTGCAAACGCTGAGGCTTCAGAAGCGTCAGGTGCTGGAATATCTGTACTTGGCAATCTCCACATTTCGATCTGGATTATCGGCACCGCAATTATTAGGCCAATAGCAGGACTGAACGGTTACGATTAAAGTAAGGCTCATGCTGGCTTGCAGGGTGGTGACAGAAATATCTGTAACATGCTTTTGAGTAGCGATTTACCTCTCGCCCTTGTGTTGTGTACGAATTCAAAAAAGCCGATATAATACGGCAAGTGCTCCTGCGAAATTCCCCGGTGTGGACGTAGCCAACTACGCAATAATGACCAAACGCCCTCCATCGTGTTCACATGAACTTCGTAAAAACCATCCCCATCTTCATCCCTGGCATACTCGCCTTTACTGTGGCATACCGTTTTATGTTCATA
>CAIYBQ010000573.1 GCA_903924445.1 uncultured Armatimonadota bacterium
GAGTATAACCGCAAGCAATCTTGCACCCGATGTACATCGCATGGAACAACCACGCAGGAATCGGCGTTTTATTGACCAATGTAAATGGTTTGGCGTTATCACTCATGTCATCCGATGAAGGATTGCAGACATTAATCACCCTGGTGTGCGTGCTACATCAAAGCTTCATCGGTGACTCTGGCACGCGCCAACGATTTAGATGAAGGTATTCAGGTCCTTTTTTCGCTTTGCAGTACACGTCAAAACCGCCAGAACGCCGCCTACTATTCACGCACATTTACGACTTGAAAATCACCCCTTCGGCAGATGAAAGCGCCCCACATGCATGCGATGCTATGTCCATTAGCGGTGAGAGAAGGAACACACAAATGAAAATGAATGAAGGCATCGCAGACAGAATCGCCCGGGCTTATATCGGGGATGCACTGCTCATCACAGCCGTCATGGGCCCGTTGCCAAGCTTTGTAAACGGAGTGCTCGGAATCACAGGAGCGGTCCTTGTGATCACAGCGATGGCCGGTCGTTGCCCCCTTTACAAACTCTTAGGCATCGACACAACCAGTCGTAAAATGACATTCGCGCACTAAAAACAAGCGGTCAAACCGTAGCCGACTAAACATCCCCTGGAACACAGCTGTTCCGGGGGCTTATCTTTGTGTGGGCAGCGCAACATTTCCAGCCACCCCCTCTCCATCCTTATATAGGTGACGTCCATCAACAATTGCGGGACAATGTAAACCTATGACGAAAGTGGCACCTAAGCGACCTGCAAAACCCAAAAGCCTGGCGTGGCGACTAGGCTGGACGATGACCTTGCTCATCAGTCAAGTCATCTTGTTCGTTCTCTTTGTCACTTATGTCCTCCGCCTTGTTGAGCTTGTACAAAATGCTGGCGAATTCGCCTCCATCAAGCTGGAAACATCGGTTCGCACCCTTGAATCCAACATCGAAAAGCTCGAAGTCATCCCAAAAGCAATCGCTGCCCGCCAGCGTGTGTTTGGAACCTCTCCTGACCCCGAAATGCCCGCGTTTATTCGCGACTTAATGCGCCAGGTGCCCAAGAACGATGTCTACGGTTCGTACATTTACTACGATGCCAAGTCACCAAAGGACGCCGATGGTTATTACCTGATTGACCGAAAGTCTTTCCCGAATCTGGCATACATCTCATACGACTTTCACGATAAGGATCAACTTTGGTACTGGGGTGCAATCAAGAGCAACAAGCAGTTCATCACCGAGCCGTACTTTGATGAGGGTGGCTCCAATATCCTTATGGTCAGCATGACACGCCCGGTGTACACCGACTCAGGGAACTTGATCGGCGTAGCCGGCGTCGACTTCGCACTGGAATCGATTGGCTCCTTTGTGACCAATGTCAGCCGCCAGCGTGGCACTAACAAGCGGATGTTCGAGAAGGCGAAACGGGAAAACAAACCCATTCGTATCGGATCCGGCGGCCTGATGGAAGTGACATCCGACTTTGGCCCCCGCGCGCCTGAGCTAAAGCTCCCACCGGGCGTTCAGCCCACCTATGCATTTCTTGTCAGTGCAAGCGGAAAGCTGATTTCTCATCCAAACCAAAAATCCAATGTGCACCAAAAGCCCCAAAAGGTAACGGTTGGCAGCGAGTTTATCAAGGGAATCTCGGCTGGTTTTGCCGCTGGCCCGGATGCTGACCCAGCAGAATTTGCGGCACAGCTGAAACGCCAAGCCAAGGAAAATTCGCAGAAGCCCGAGCCGCGTATCCGCAACGGGATGAAAATTTCCGAGCTGCCAGGCGGTGCTGACATCGCATCCCAACCACGAGGAATGACGTTTGCATCCGAAAATGGCGATGACCGTATCCTCTACTGGGATACATCCCCGAAAACGGGTTGGAAAGTCGTTCTCAGCTTCCCTGTTGCGCAAATCGTAGAGCCCCTCAAAGACCTCTCCATTAAGACAGGTCGCCTCGCGCTCTTTGGTCTCATCCTGACGGGAGTCATCATCGGACTTGTTCTGCGCTCTGTTCTCCGTCCGCTGGCTCTCCTCTCGCGCTCGACCACCGAAATGGAAAAGGGCTCCTTCAAACCTGAAACCCTTACCAAAACCGCCCGGCGCCGTGATGACCTTGGCTTTCTCGCACACGGCTTTATCGACATGGCCGGGCAAGTCAAAGCCCGTGAGCAACGCCTCGAAGAGCTCAACCAGGGCCTCGAATCCACCATTTCTGACCGCACGGCCGCCCTCGCGGATGCGCTGCAAAAAGCGGATGATGCGCGTATCGAAGCGGAAGCTGCCCGTGAAGATGCCGAAGGCGCCAATCGTACAAAGAGCTCCTTCCTCGCAAATATGAGCCATGAGCTTCGCACCCCGATGAACGCGATTATCGGCTATAGCGAAATGCTGATGGAAGAGGCTGAGGATGTTGGCCAAGAGGACTTTATCCCCGACCTGAAACGTATTCATGGCGCGGGTAAGCACCTCCTGAGTTTGATCAACGACATTTTGGACCTCTCCAAAATCGAAGCCGGCAAAATGACGACGTTTTGCGAAACAGTTGACATTGCTGCGGTTGTCGATGAAGTCCGAGCCACCGTCACCCCACTCATCCAAAAGAACAACAACAAACTGGTCATCGATGTCGCACCGGAAATCGGGACGATCTACTCCGACCTCACAAAGCTGCGGCAGACGCTGTTCAACCTGCTAAGCAATGCATCGAAGTTCACGGATGGCGGGACGATCACCCTCTCTGCGGCACCGGTACCCGGCTCGGATACGGTTGTCTTCAAGGTCACGGACTCTGGTATCGGGATGACGCCCGAGCAGCTGTCCAAGCTCTTTCAGGCGTTTACGCAAGCGGATGCATCCACAACGCGCAAGTACGGCGGGACTGGGCTTGGCCTTGCGATCAGCCGCAAATTCTGCCAGCTGCTCGGCGGCGATATCACCGTTGAAAGCACGGAAAATGTCGGTTCTACGTTCATCGTTACGCTCCCGCGCATTGCCCCGGCGCTACCGGAGCAACCTGCTGAACATTCAGAGCATCCAGCCGCAGTAGTGCAGGAGGCCCCGCTGAATCCCGATGGCCGTCCGGTAGTCGTGGCCATC
>CAIYBQ010000574.1 GCA_903924445.1 uncultured Armatimonadota bacterium
AAGATACATGTCCTGAGTGCCATCGTTATTGAGGTCACCAAACTGCGCACCAAAGCTCCAGCCACCATTTTCCAGCCCGAGCGAGTTCGCCTGGTTCTCGTAGAGGAGCTGGCCTGGTTTATTGCCATCTTTTGGGACCCAAACGTTATTGCCTTGCTGAAGGAGGTTGTCTTCCCAAATGTTTGAGACCTGAATGGAGAGGCGGCCATCGTTGTAGATGTCGCCCATGACGGCATTCA
Source organism: uncultured Armatimonadota bacterium (assembly GCA_903924445.1). Taxonomy (GTDB): domain Bacteria; phylum Armatimonadota; class Armatimonadia; order Armatimonadales; family Armatimonadaceae; genus CAIRTT01. The sequence goes on from CAIYBQ010000574.1 coordinate 240, forward strand.
TTCCAGACTTTGGCTGCTGGGTAACTGCTTCCTGCCCGATGTCCGTGAAGCGCTTGCCGCCATCGTTACGCCAGAGCTCAGCTTTACCGTAGTCGTTGGCGAGGAAGATGTCCGGATAGCCGGTACCGCGGAGATCGGCTGCAATCGATGCCAGTGTCCAGGCATTTTTTAGCAATCCAACCTTTTCAGTCACATCCTCAAACTTACCGCCGCCGAGGTTACGCAGCAGATGCTTCGGCGTCCCGTTTGTTGCGTACTCGAGGGAGTCCGGCATGATATCCGTGGATGCCAGATTCCAGAGGTCGATATTTTCGTTGAAGTAGCCGCAAAGGAGGATGTCGACATTGCCATCCGAGTCGTAGTCCAGCAGGCTGGCCGTATTCGTGTTCATCCACTTTGGGAGGTTTGCCGCTGCGGTTACATCAGTGAACGACTTCCCCTGATTGTTGATGAACAGCTGCGAAACGCCCCACTTGTAGACGAGCAGGTCATCCCAGCCATCGTTGTTGATGTCGCCCCAAAGTGCGCCCATCGAGACACCGGTACCGGTTTTGTTGACATCCGCGATGCCTAATTTGCCAGCGACTTCCTCGAAATTCCCATCCCCGAGATTGCGGTAGAGAACATTCTTAGAATCTTCCAAGGAGTTGGTGAAGTAGAGATCCTGCCAGCCATCCTTGTCGAAGTCACAGACGGCGATGGCCGCCCCCATATCCGCGACGCGCTCTTGAATTGGGGCGAGCTTCGGATCGAGCTTGGGGGGCTGATGGACGAAGTCAATCCCGGATGCCTTTGCGACATCTTCGAGCTTGAAGCCGTAGCGCTCAACAGCCTGCGGATCTGCTTTCGTTGGTACATTTGCCGAGCGGACATTCTTTTTATTGAGCTCAACGGAGCCCCAAAGTAAGCCAATAAATGCCAGCGTGACAACAGCCTGCTTCCACTTCGGTGGGGTTACGGGCTTCATTTAGTGCTTCTCCTCGCGCACGCGCAGCGCGTTATGGAACCAATGCTGGGTCACGTAGCGCGTGTGGTAATCAATCCAGTCTTCTGGATGCATGTTGTACACCGGGTCATCCTGAAGCGTCATCGGTAATTTGGGGTAATCGGCCTTGCTGTGCGTTGGGAGTGGAAGAACCGTTTGGCCAAATGTGGTGTTGATGTTGCCATCTTTTTCCCAGCCATCCCCGATGAAGACAAAGTCACGTGTAAGCCCCTTGGCTGGCGCTGCAACTTCCTCGAAGCGCAGCTGCATTTCATCCCCGGCATTCATGATGACGTAGCGGTCATCCACGGTTTTGACGAGCGGGCTGACATCGCCGAAGCGTGTATGGTACCCGCGAAGATCACGCCACACAGGAGCGCACCCGGCGAGTTTGTCATAGCTCAGTGGGAGCTCAGGGCTGGATGCATCCTTGGGGCGAACCTCTGAGAACCCGCGGAAGACGAGCTCGGCACCAAGTTGTTTCGCCCGTGTGATCTTGATCGCAGATTTGTCGATGCCTTCTGCCCAGCGCAACTGATCCCAGAAGATTTCAAGGTTTGTCCGGAGGCGCAGCTTGGTGATGCCCTTTGCGACATCATCGAAGCGGAGCACAATCGTCTTGAGCTTGCCAGCTGGGAAACCGAGGCCGCGGCGAATCGGGACCCACTTGCCGGCCGGGTTGAGACCTTCGAGGACAAGCCCGCGTGGCGGAGCCTGGTCGGGGTTCTGCGACATCGCAACGTTTATAGATGTATCCGTCGGGTGCAGCC
>CAIYBQ010000575.1 GCA_903924445.1 uncultured Armatimonadota bacterium
CCACCACCGCTATCTGCAGGAAAGTTATCGGCAGGCGTTAGCGTAATTCCAAAGAGGTCCTGAACCGTATTATTGTATTCTGTGCGGTTCAGCCGCCGGGGGGCTACCCGGCCAGGGTCGGTGGGTTTTGCCGCGAGGTCAAGCGCATCGAGTGCCCTACCGAGCGTATCGATTGCAGCCGTTCGCCGCTGGGCATTGGGCATAGGAGAGCCAGTCGGAGGCATCGAGCGCTCCCGAACAACTCGATGTATCCGTCGATACAGGTCGCGATTGGTCTTTAGGCTATCCAGTGAGAGTGCAGCCGGAATCCGAACGCCTCCACTTGGACTTTCCCCCGCGTGGCAGGGCTGGCAGTAGCGTGTAACAAGGGGAGTCACATCTTTGGAAAGCGCATCCGTGTTCACGGTTTCCTGCTGACCAAATGGAATGGCACGTGCAGACAGCGCGAGGATAACCGTCGTCGTGAACGTCAGTCCACCGAAGACTGTCTGGATGCCAGGCTTTCCCATACGTCGATTCACGATTGGCCAGTTTCTGAATGAATAAGCCCAGATGAGTGTGCTTGTTCAATCCATGTCTTTGCATGATCCCAAATCGCTTGTGACCCCGTGACCATGCTCTCATTGCGACGGGTCACCTGCTCAACTGAGACAGTGTGTTCGTTCCATGTCCCACCGTTATTGGCAGCATTGGGGAGCATCCCGGCGAGACGGTCCAACGCACTCGCATACTTCGCATCGGGCGTTTCACGTGCCTCAAACTCATGCCAAAGAGCGAAGACTTCAGTCTTCTGATCATCCGGAAGCATCCCAAAGAGTCGCTCTGCCGCCTGCGCCTCACGTTCGGCCTTATCCGTCATCGCATTGGCATCGTAGACGAAGGTATCGCCTGCATCAATTTCCACAATGTCATGAATGAGGATCATTTGCAGAACACGGGAAATATCGACAGGCTCATTTGCATGTTCAACAAGCATCATTGCCATTAGTGCCAAATGCCAGCTATGCTCCGCCGAATTTTCCCGGCGCGCGATTTCTCCAGGCTGTTGAACTAAGCGGGTCATGCGTTCAACCCGCTTCAGAGCATCCACAACACGGAGAAAATCCAGCTGTTGTTCCAGCCGACTCACGTTAGGCACTCTGGTCACGCTGTCGATAGACGCGCAACCGCCTTCGAGGTTCTACGCCGACTGATTCGGATAGTAAGCCAGCGGCCTCAATCACCTGGTGCTGCAGCCTGCGAACATAGGCGTTACGCGGTGGCAACTCGACCATCTCACCCGATTCAACAACGCTGTTGACCGCATCCTCAGCTTCGCCAAGGGCATCATCTTCTTCGCTTGGAGCAATCGAGTGTGGAATACCAAAGATGTCACGCACGAGGTTTTCGATTTGGATGTACGTATTGCTTTTGACAACAACAACGCTGGCGCCGCGTGAGCGTGCATCGTGCATTTTCGCCGGATCCCGCCGGAATGTGGCTTTAAGCGCCACAACGACATCGGCATCCGTAAAATCGCGCACAATCATCGCTGGAACCCGTGCTTGCATAATCGCTCTGTCAAGTCGCGATTTCGATACGCCGTACGGGAAGAGCTTTAGCACCTTCTGCTTTGGCGGACCGTCATCTGCATCGGTATGCCGTTCATCGGTGAGGTCATCCGAGCGACCAAAGTCACTGGAGTAACGATTTTCGATCGGGTCAAAGGTGACTCCGTAGGTTCCTCCGGTTACCTCGCCTGGGCGGTCTGGCGGCAGGACACGGGCTTGTACAACCTCGACCGATCCATCCTGAGCGCGCTGGCGAACCTCAGGACGCGGCTGTTGGCCACGGAGGAGCTTATCGACAACCTTAGCGACATCGTGGTGGATAGCGAGCTTGTTTACATCGAGAATTTCGATCACAACATCAAATGTCGGAGGGGCTTTTCGCTCAAGCACACTCTTCTGGGTTCCACGCCGCCGAGCCTCTTCATCACCGAGTGTAACGGTTTGGATGCCACCGACCAGGTCACTGAGCGTCGGATTGAGCATCAGGTTTTCAAGCGTGTTGCCATGAGCTGTACCAACAAGTTGTACACCGCGTTCAGCGATGGTTCGCGCGGCAAAGGCTTCCTGCTCGGTACCGATTTCATCGATGACCACAACCTGCGGCATGTGGTTTTCAACGGCTTCAATCATGACGGAATGCTGAAGTTCAGGTCGCTTTACCTGCATCCGGCGTGCGCGTCCGATGGCTGGATGTGGGACGTTGCCATCTCCGGCGATTTCGTTGGATGTATCGACGATCACCACGCGGCGGCCAAGCTCATCGGCGATAATGCGTGCAGTCTCACGAAGCTTGGTGGTTTTACCAACGCCTGGGCGACCAAGGAGGAGGATGGACTGTCCGCTTTCGACGATATCCCGGATGATGTCAACCGTTCCGTGGACGCTTCGGCCAACGCGGCATGTCAGGCCGACGATTTCATCCTTGCGGTTTCGAATGGCTGAGATGCGGTGGAGAGTGCGCTCAATGCCTGCGCGGTTGTCTGCGCCAAAGTCACTGATCAGTTCGACAACCGTTGCGATGTCATCCGCGGTAAC
>CAIYBQ010000576.1 GCA_903924445.1 uncultured Armatimonadota bacterium
CGCTCTCTAGGTATCATGGAGCGCTTCCGTGACCTGATTCTCTATCGCTATAAGCTGGCCGAAAAGTGCTGTATCGAAGGCGTGTCCCGCGGCGGGATGCATGCGTATCGATATACACATCGCCACCCGGACCAGATCGCATGCATTTACTGCGACACCCCTGTCATGAACCTCGCAAGCTGGCCTAAGAAATGGCCCGGTAGCCAGCGCGAGTGGCAGGATGCCAAGCGTGAGTTTGGGTTTGCAAAAGATGAAGATGTCCTGCAGTTCCGAAACAACCCCATTGATTTGGTCATCGATGTTGCACGTGCCGGTGTCCCGATGCGGCATACGATTTCCCTCTCGGATGAAGTGGTTCCAGCGGCCGAAAATACGCTTGAGGCAAACCGCAGGCTTGCGACGATTGGCAAAGCCATCGAGCTGGTTGTGGTTGAAAAAGGCACGCCTGAGTCGAATGGCCATCATTTTGCGCTGCCCAAAATCGATGAAACCGCGCGTTGGATACAACGACACACCGAGGTGAATCCAAGCGGCGTGGTTCAGCACACGCTCCGCGGTGGTCTGGGACGCGCATTCGCATCGTTCCGCAAAACCAAGCGCGGCACGGTGGGCTTTCTCGGTGGTTCGATCACCTACAACGGTGGCTGGCGCGACCATGTGATGGCAGATTTGAAACGCCGTTTTCCAGACACGCAATTTACATTTGTCGCAGCGGGCATCCCAAGCATGGGCAGCGTCCCGCACGCATTCAGGGTTCAGAGTGATCTGCTTGACAAGGGTCCATTCGACCTCATTTTCATTGAAGCAGCGGTAAATGATCGGACAAATCATCCAAATGATGCCACCCGTGTCTCCCGCGCGATGGAAGGTGTTGTTCGCCATATCCGCCGCGAGAATCCGCTGACCGATATTGTGCAGCTGCATTTTGCGATGGAAGAGTTCTATGCAGATTTTGCCGCTGGGCGGATGCCTGCGACACTCGCCATCCACGAACGCGTCGCGCACCACTACGGCAACCCAAGCGTCAATATTGCCAAAGAGGTCTGGGCACGTAGCGCGGCGGGGCAGTTTACATGGGCGAATGGTATTCGGGATGTTCATCCAAGTCCGTTTGGCGGACTGCTCTATGGACGTGCGATTAGTCGGATGTTTGATGCGGCTGATGCTGCGGTAACCGTGTCACGCGGTAGCCAGCAGAAGCATCCCCTGCCGAAGGCACTCGACCGGGCGTGTTACGAACGCGGTCACTACGAGAGCCTGCAGGCAGCGCAGCCGGTTCAGGGCTTCCGATTGGTTGAGCGCTGGCAACCACAGGTCCCTGCGGGTACCCGGGATGGCTTTGTCAATGTCCCGGCGCTGACGGCATCCAAGCCCGGAGACACATTGCGCTTCCGCTTTACAGGAACGGCGGTTGGGCTGGCGGTTGCCGCTGGGCCGGATGCCGGTATCTTGCGCTGCCGTGTGGATGATGGCAAAGAAGTGATTGTCGATACATTTACGGCATGGAGTGGAGGCTTATACCTCCCGTGGGTATATGTCCTCGCGGATGACCTCAAGCCTGGCACGCATGAGCTGGTCGTGACTATTGATCATCAAAAGCATGCATCATCCAAGGGGACGGCGGTGCATATTATGCACCTCTGTGTTGGTTAGTGGCTTAGCGGGTAAAGAACCATGGCTCTTCCGAGCTATGGGACCAGTCCCAGGCGCAACCAGCCATTAAGCCGATGATGAGCAGCCCGATGATGAAAGTCCAGCCGATGGGTGTGAGACCGAAGATAAGGAAGCTGATATAGGCGAGTGCGCCTGCCGGGGCCATGCAGGCCCAGAATCGCCAGTGCCAAAGGACATCGATGGCGCTGAACAGCGCATCTAAACTTAACCAGTCATTCATATACGTTTACCGTTTACGTGGCACGGTATCATATTGCCGTTGTCGTGGAGCGCGGGCTTGTAGCTCAACGGTTAGAGCAGGGGACTCATAATCCCTTGGTTGGGGGTTCGAATCCCTCCAGGCCCACTCCATAGGCCAGCGTACTCTTCGCTGTGCCCGCGCATCTCCAAATAGAAACAACACCCCCACCGACCACTCATAGGTCAACGGGGGTGTTGTGGTTTCTAAACCAAACTAGCCGCAAGGCCTATGGGCAGGGGCGTTCCAATGGCGTGTTTTGGAACGGTGCTGGATACCAAGTCTTGCCCCAGAGGAAGTTGTTTGGATCGAGGGTCTGCTCGAAGCGATGCCACTTTGCATGGCCATCCGCGAATGTGTAGTTAGCACCAACAGTATGGCGGTCAAACTTCACACGGACGATTTCAGGCTTATCTTTCTTTCCAAGAAGCCCGGCAGCTGCATCGGCAGGAGTCGCAAAACGGTATGCATCTCCAGGACAGATCTGTCCGCTCCCAACGGAAACTCCACTGGTTCCGATAAACGCGGATGTCCCCTTCCACTGACCAATCTTTGTCTTGGCAGCATCGTTCATCGTTGCACGGCGCTCCGCAAGGATGATCATGGATGCTGGCTCTTCAAAAGATGACTCGGATGGTGCCAGCCAGTCGTGTGCAGGGATTGCATTGTAGTTGTTGATGTAGGAGAACTTGGGCACCTGTGCATCACAGTTGAGGCCAGCAACCTGTCCGGCAGCACATGGGATTGCCGGAGTGACCGGGGATGCATCCGATGGGCAGACAAAAATGCCAACATTCTTGACATATGGCTGGAGGATAAAGGACCAGTGAATCTTGAGTGTTGGATCCTCATAAGTGGTCTGCATTAATGTGCCATCATAGTCCTGTTGGTACATGTTCAATGCGAGACCAAGCTGCTTCATGTTGGAGAGGCAGCTCGCAGAGCGGGCTTTTTCACGCGCTTGTGCGAAGACAGGGAAGAGGATGGCTGCGAGGATTGCGATAATCGCAATGACGACCAAGAGCTCAATGAGGGTAAATGCGTTTGCTTTTCGATTCATAATAAATTGTTCACCTAAAATAACAACAAGGCTTCAGCGACCTGTTTATAGGGGGAGCACTGCAGAACACTGTTATGCAGTCATTAAGCGAAGTTTATTTAATTGTTAAATCTATCTATCTATTTTTGGCTCCAAGTTAAGATGGCAGCATGACTGAACATCCACGTTGGTTGCTCCACGCACTCCTAGCTGCGGTCTTCGCAGGTATCACGGCACCGCTGGCAAAGCTCGGGATGTCGGGTGTTCCGAGTAATGTGGCCACGCTCATCAGAACAGTCGTGGTCCTGGCCTTTATCGGTGGCATCGTGATCATACAAAAACAGCTGGTTGTCATCCCGCAGCTGCCCGCCAAGACCTGGGTTTTCCTCGTCCTGTCAGGCCTTGCCACGGGAATATCATGGCTTTTCTACTTCAGCGCTATCAAAGATGGCCCACTCAGCGTCGTGGCCCCCATCGATAAATTGAGCTTTGTTCTGGCCATTCTGTTGGGCATTATCGCTTTTGGCGAGCGGCCAAACCGCCTTACCATTATTGGAATAATTTGCATCGTCGCAGGCGTTGTTCTGTGCCTGCCAAGCGTTCAAGCCCGATTACAATCTTAGGACAACAACATGGAGCCATACTTCGGACTTCTTGTCATCGCTATCATCACGATTACAATCGTGGCGATACTTGGTTTTGTCAGTGTCCATTTCACCACGCGTAAATGCGTCCCCGATGCTGCGGGTGCATCGAAGGCGCTGGCGCTTACAGTCGTTTCTTATGTTGGTAGCGGGATGTTGCTAACGTTGGCGATGAAGCTGACGGATGACAAGCCGGGCCCATTCGGCTATCTCGTACCTACTCAGATCTTTGTGAAAATCCTGGGAGCGGTGATTGCCTGGATAGCATCAGTGATTGGAACGTGGTTTTGCACCAAGGCGATGTACGGCGGGAGCTCCCGCACCACTGCCAGAATTTCTGGCGCCTTGATAGGCATCATCAGCCTATCGTTTGGCTCAACGGTGTGGCGACTCGTTACCTGGATGCTAGTGACATCCAGCAATCGCTAAAGCAACAAGCAAATGAACAGATTTGGAACGCGCTTTGAGCGTGTTACGCGTTCCGAAAACGAGAATAAACTCCCTACGGCGCCCAGACCTTTTCGATAAATGCCAGTAAGCGCGGGTCCACCTTGCGGAGGGCATCCCGGTCGAATGGCGCAAAGTCATTTCGCAAGAAATACGCTTCCGTACCTTCGGCAAAATACTCCTGTGGGGTAGTCATCGCGTACGCACGCTCCACCGATGTTCCTCGACCTGGACCACGGAAGCGCTCGACCTTGTCGTACGCACCACCCGCTTTGGCATCCCGGTACAAAGCAACCAGCTCCGGATTGTCAAAACCAAGGACCTGATCGTGGAATGCATGTGCGAGCTCATGCAGAATCACCACCGGCATCCGCTTTACCTCAAATGGAAATGACTCTGTATCGGTGATCTCGATGCCCTTGGCCATCGCTGCGTTCCGCCCGTTGTCCTTAAGCCAATCCGCTCCTGGGTGGTACTCCGCCGTTGGTCCGAAGCCTTTGTAGGGAAGCGAAACCCAGAGTGTGACTTTACGCAAAGCCGGGATATGACGTGCTGGAACGAGCTGCGTCACCAAGCGCAGCTGCTCTGCGAGGAGTGGTAACATCGCATCCACCGCTGCCGGCATCGTTTCAATGACATCCGTGCGGACATTTACTTTCCAGCCCTCAAGCGTTAGGCTACGGTACTTCAGGCCACCGGAAACGAGCTCGGCAGCGCCCGCGGCAGGACTTGCAACGGTAAGCGCATCGGATGAACGCTTTCGCGCATTGTCCTGAATAATCTTCTTTGCATTCAGGAGACGCTCTGGCCATGCGAATGTCGGTGCCTTCTCAGGATCGTAACCCTTCATATGTCCATTCAGCCGAGTAGCCGGCTTTGTGTACCGAATCTCGGTGTCTTTGAACACCTCACGGCAGAGCTCGGCGAGACTTGGGTCATATGCGAGCAGCTCAGTGCGCGTATTTACATGATTATGGTCGTGGTCATTTTCACGGTTGTTGTCAAACCAGGACTGAACACCCTCAGCAAAGTATTCAGCGTGGGAAACTGCCGCGTACTTTCCCTTCCATAAGCCAGCCGCCAGCGCACTGCGATACGCCTTCTTCACGCGAGCATCAAAGGTTGGGTCGACAGCGTTCATCCCCCGCAAGTGGATGCTATGTGCAAACTCATGGATTAGGATGCTCTCTTTGGCATACGGATCACCGGTGAAGCCAAGCAGGTTTTCCTCACCCACACTGCAGTAGGGATCTTGCTCCGAGCCACCTGTGCCACGCGCACGCGCATCCCACCAATCCCGGGCGTTAACGCCATCGATATCTTTGCCCATGCCAAGCCAGGCAAACTCCGGGAGGTCGCAGGTGTACTCATTTGCCCCAATGATACAGAGGCGTGTGCCGGACTTAATCATCGCAGCTTTGGCATCCGGACGCGCAACCAGCAGCTGATTCACCCAATACGCAGCCTCACGCAGGGCATAGTCGTTGACATCCGGACCCGCAACAATCGGAAACCCACCCGCAGAAATAAACTTCGTGTGCCGGGGTGCAACCTTCATGGCCTTGGGCGGCTTGGTGATTTTCTGTGCGCCGGCGATGCTGACGACGAGCAACGAGACACAAGCAACGGCTAGCAAGCGAAGCGACATCAATGGAAAGGACATGCACAGCAAATACCACATATCAAGGGAATGGTGTACGTCTCCACCTGATGGCATGGGACTACGGCATGCTTCCTGCACAAATCGACAAATACTATGACTGCTATCCAATACTTCACACGCAAGCGTGTCGCAACCCGGCTGCCGTACATCGACAGCATCCGGGGAATTGCAGCGCTCTACGTCGCGATCGGACACATTTGGCAGTTTCTTGCTTTTCAACCTCCCTACGCAAATTTGCCGAAAATCTTCACGCTTTTAAACTTTGGCCACGCGGCGGTTGGGATTTTCATCGTTTTGTCAGGCTATTGTCTGATGTTGCCGATGGCTACACAGGGCCATGTTGAGCAAGAGGCTGGATGGCTGCCCGCATTCATCAGGCGCCGGGCTCTCCGTGTGTACCCGGCTTACATCACCGCGATGGTCATAAGCCTCATCGTCATCGCCACGACGGGAGTCGGCTTGGACCCAGAGCGTATCTGGACGAAAGGGCTGAACCACTTTTCCGGCGAATCGATCGGCTCTCATCTGCTGCTGATGCACAATTTGACCCGCTCACAGTGGACGATTAACACGCCGATGTGGTCTGTGGCGCTTGAGTGGCAGATTTATCTCGTTTTCGGTGCAGTCTTGGTTCCACTGTGGAAACGCGTTCATCCCTATGTGATGCTGACGGCGTTGTTCGTACTCACCGCATGGACAGCCACGATTCCATCCTTAAGCGAAAAGTGTCTCTGGTTTGTCGGACTCTTCTTTATGGGAGCTATCGCTGCCTGTTACGGGACACGTACCTCTGCGGGTGTCGAAGGGCTCGGTCTCCCGAGCAAGCTCTGGAAGCTTGCTGGACTACGCAGCGCAATCCCGGCACTGCTTGTCTTCGCACTAACAGCAACAATGCAAAATCTGATCATTATGAGCGATATCGCCCTCGGCATTGGCGTCAGTGGAATCCTTGTCTGGCTACAGCGAACATGGAACCGTACGTCAGAGCACAAAGTGTTCAGATTCCTTTCGGCAAAGCCACTGACCATCCTCGGTGCGATGTCCTATAGCATCTACTTGCTCCACTTCCCAATCCTTGAAGCAACCAATGCATGGCTGGTGGGGAAACTTCCAACACTTGTAGTGATGGCTGTTCAAGTGTGTGCAGTGATGCCAGTGCTTCTCGGACTCTCCTGGCTGAGTTATAAGTACATCGAGTTACCATTCATGCGAATGGGCAAGCGTATGCGCCCCGAGGGTATATCTCAGCCAAGCTCGAACGTCGTCACGCCATAAATCCAGTCAAGCGTGATGTCTGGAAACGGTCCGGTGTACATCCGGGCCGTGGCGAAAACCTCCGTCATGCCATACCGCCGAACGAGTGCCATCGCTTCGACATTTGGCTCCGGGATATCGAGCACAAAGCTATCTCCGGCAGGAATGCGTGCAATCAGGCTCCTAAATAAGGTATCAGCACCTACTGGACTAGTTGCAAACAATGGCCCAACCTTCCAGCCATCAAAACATTTGCGGACCACCCCGTACCCAGCCAGGGTATCGGTAGAGTCATTTGTGATTGCCAGTGCATGGGCATCTGGTTGGTGAATCCATGCTTTCAGAAACGCATCTCGGGATGCAGGGAAGCAGGCTCTATCCAACACTTGCATTGCAGAAAATGAAACATCACGTGCATTCAGTGTGCCATCCGCGCCTTGCCAATCCGTTGGCTTCACCCCTTGATAACGTGCATTGCGATAGGCATAAACCCGCCCAATTTGCTTGTAGAGGTCCACATTCTCTAGGACGCCATCACCGCCCTGCGTACAGCCATCCAAGTAACGACGGCCAGCCTCGTGCAATGCCATCCCGTAGCCGTTGCCCCGAAACGCCTCATCCACAATATAGCAGCCAAAAAATCCAAAGTGGTCATCGTAGCGGACAGCACTTACGCAGGCGATCGGTTTTCCATCCAGCTCGCCGACGAGAAAGCCACGCGGATCAGCAGTAATGAATGTCTCCGCATCATGGATGCCTGGATTCCACCCGGCGGCTTTCATCCACGTGATCGCAACATCCCGGATGTCTGCCACAGTCATTTCCCGGATGATGTAGCGGCCGCTTGCGATATCTTTTGCCGCTTGTGACTGCGGATCCAGGCGCTTTTGGTCCATTTGGATGTCCTATTTCCCTTCTGCGATGGCTTCCGTCCAGCCCCAAGGGATGTACTGCTCCTTGAATGTGCCATCCGCGTTCAGATCCAGAATGCGATACCCGGGCATCACGCCGTTGTTTGCGCCCTTCCACCACGCGCCGCAAATCGCGCCGCCGCAGAGATAGGAAACGCCATCGTAGTCGACCCGGTCGAGCTGATGCGTATGGCCACTCAGACAAATTTTCACGTGGCGATGCTTTCGAAAGAGAACCTTTAGCTCGTTCAAGTTCTTCGTCATCGAGTCCCCGCCCACCGTCCAGTCACCCGTCTTTTGATCATACGAACCGGCAAGCGTCGTCACGGACAGAATCGGGATATGCGTCATGATGACGGTCGGGCGTGTGTCCTGCCCAAGCGTTTGGTCCAGCCAGGCCATTTGCTCGGGGTCAATGATGGCGTTATAGCCATCCGGGGTTAGGTAAATGTTGTCGATAACAATGACATTCCAGCCGCCGACCTGGTGTGCATGATAAGTGCGCTCATAGCCAAAGAGGTCGAGAAACCACTTTTTTCCCCAGAGGCGCTCGGAGCCGGTGGTTGCGCTGTCTTTCTTGCTCCAGCCCCACGGGTCATGATTACCGATGGCATGAAAGCTCTGGATGTTGGTGTGGTCCCGGCAGGTCTTTGTGAAGATATCCCACTGCGTGCGGGTGCGGGCTTCCGTTTGTGCGTAGGCATCCATGATCAAATCGCCGCCAAACAGCAATGCGGCGGGTTTGTGTTTCTGCTTCATGATGTGGTCGAGGCAGAGGGCGAGGCCTTTGGGTGCACCGAGCTCGGGTTGCACGTGCGAGTCGGTCAAGTGGACGATGCGGGTGGATTTTCCCTTTGCCGAAACGACTGGCTGGGAGGTGGAGGCGGATGCTGCGTGTGCGAGTGAAAGGGGCGCGAGGGCGCCTCCAAGAATCATGTCCCGTCGGGTAATCATAGAGATGATTGTAGCGTGAGAGCGCTTTTGCAGTTGTTAACGCCAGTAGCGGCACTAGCCTATGGCTATCACAACCTTATGACGCGATTTCTGCTGCAGTTGGTCCTTCTGGGAGATGAATCATCACTTCCATCCCCCGCCCCGGCTCGCTCAAAAGGCGCATTGTGCCCCCATGTGCCGCAACGATGGAGGTGCAGATGGCCAAACCAAGTCCCGTTCCACCGTTATCACCAGGGCCACTTCGCGCACGTGCATCATCCACCCGGTAAAACCGCTCTCCCAGCCGCGAAAGGTGCTCATTGGAAACCCCGCAGCCGGTATCGCGTACGGTAATCGATGCCTCTGTCATTGCCAGCGTAATCACACCCCCGGCAGGTGTATAGCGGACTGCGTTTGAAATTAGATTGACAACCACGCGCAAGAGGTCGCTTTCGTTGCCGTAGAGCTGGGCATCCAATGGAGCTATCTGAACATCTACGTTGATGTCGCCCGGAATCACCAGCTGAGACAGGGCGTGTGCCGCAAGCTCATCGGCGCGCATCAAGACTTTTTGGGTCCCAAGGTTTCCGGCATCCCCGCGGGCCAGAACAAGGAGACCATCCACCACCTGTGCCATCGCATCCGCGGCTCCTTCGACGACGCGGAGGGCATCGGAAAGTGCATCCGGGTTCTGGTCGCCAAGCAGTGCAACGCCTGCAACACCTTTGATGCGCGTCAGGGGCGTTCGTAGCTCATGGCTGGCATCCGCGACAAAGCGTTTCTTCTGCGCAAATGCCAACTCAAGCCGCGAAAGGAGACCATTAAATGTGGATGCCAACGCGGCAAATTCATCCGTACCGATAACGGGGAGCCGCTCGGAGAGCGTGGATGCCCCAATCCGCTCTGCTGCGGCTGTCATCTGTTCGACGGGTTGCAGAACCCGTCGTGTAATCCAGAACGCAATCGCGCACGCAATCAATAAAACCACTGGAGAGAGCATCAGGAGTGTCCGATCAACTGCCTGAACAGAGCGCTCGATGTCAGCGATTGGGTAAGGGACCTGAATCGCACCGACGACGTTTCCACTTTGTCGAAAAGCAACTGTGAGGATGCGAAATGGCTCATCGTAAGCGATCACCCGTGTCGTCTGGACTGGCTTTGCCGCGGTCATATTCACGGCACGCTGATCCCACGCGAGGAGGGTGTCCCCACCCGGAGGCGCAGTGCCATCCAGCATCACAACCACAGGTTTGTACGGGTTTCCACGGTTTGGCGCAGGCCCTCTCGGTGCTCTGTCCGCCGGCTCGCCACGCTGCAGACGGGCAGCTGTTCGATCCGCACGGGTTGACAGCTCACGGTCGATGGTTCCGTAAAGCGTTGATGAAGTCAGCTGCCGGACACCCAGACCTGCGGCTGTAAACACGCCGATCAGTATCATGGATGAGCCGATAATCAGCTGCCAACGGATTCCTCCCAGCTTGGGGAACACTTGGATGCTCATTCGCCCTCGGGCCGCCGGACGCAATAGCCAACGCCCCAAATGGTGTGGATCAGCTTGGCCTCGTGGTCATCATCCACTTTGCGGCGGATGCTGCGGATACAGACATCGACCACATTTGATGCCGTGGCATCACAAGCCCAAACACGGTTCAGAATCGCATCACGGGTAAAAACATGGCTCTCGCGCTGCGCCATCGCGCAAAGGAGCTCATACTCCCGGAGGGTAAGCGTGATGTCCATTCCAGCACGGGACACGGTATGGCGTTGCGTGTCAATCTCGAGGTCTGCAATCCGGATGATGGTGCCTTTGTGCTCAGAATCCCGGCGTGAAAGTGCGCGGACACGTGCGAGAACCTCACGAAAATCAAATGGCTTTGCGAGGTAGTCATCCGCGCCGGCATCCAGGCCACGAACCCTGTCATCCACTGTTCCCAGCGCGGTGAGCATCAGGATTGGAACCGTGATGCGCTCCGTGCGCAGTATCCGGCAGAACTCTATTCCACCGATTCCGGGGAGCATCACATCCAGGATAATAAGCTGAAATGTCTGGCTTCTGGCCTGCTCCAAACCTGATAAGCCATCGGTTGCACTCACCGCGGTGTACCCGGCATTTTGCAACCCGGTCTGGAGCAACGCTGCCGTGCTGTGATCATCTTCAACAATCAAAATGCGCATCAGAGCTCTCATCATCCACTGAATTCATGAAATGCCGGTGAAATCAGTTCGATGAATTCATGCATTTTTCATTTGTGCTTGCCATATTGGCATCATCTGGAGGTGTCGACAAATGTTGATGCGGAGTTTATTTGGGCTGATGGCTTTGGGTACAGTCATCGGTGGTGGAATCGCCATTTCTGGCGTTTCTGAAAGCCGGGAGCCTTTGCCAACCAACCGTGTGGCAAACCCGATGCCGGCTGCCAAGCCGAATTTCATCCTCATTTTGGGTGAAGGTCATGGCAATTCCAGCCTGCCATTTACGCAAGATCCCGGATTACCGGATGCCCGTAACACTGGTGTAAAAATGCCGGCTTTTGAAGATGTTGCCAATAACGGAATTCGATTTAGCCGGTTTTATGCCGCCAGTCCCCGGTGTACACCGACGCGCGCCGCGCTCCTAACGGGCAAAACAAGTGGTCGCTTACAAATGACGTTTGTGAATGAGGGCCGTAAGGATGATGCATCCAATACAAAAATGCTCCCCCCACGGACATCCACAGAGCTTGCCGCCACTGAGACAACTCTCCCGGAAATGCTCCAGAGTGCAGGTTACGCGACTGCCCACTTTGGCAAGTGGCATGTTGGTCGGAGCAATCCATCCACGCATGGCTTTACTGAAAATGATGGCGCTAACAACAATGGCGGTCCAGAAAATGTTCAGGATCCAGCCACATTGCAGACACCCAAAAATGCTGCTGCAGCCGTGGAGTTTGTAAAGAAGCAAATCGCCGCAAAGAAGCCGTTTTATGTGCAGATTTCGCAGTATGCGAGCAAGGCGGATGTCGACCAAGAGCGGATGGACACGGCCCTGGCTGACCTCCAGAAACTACTGAAAGAATCTGGTCAGGCTGAGAACACGTACATCCTGTACACCACGGACCACGGAACACCGGGCCGCAATTCGCCATTTAAGGCTGGAAAGGGATTTCTGACAGAGGGCGGCATCCGCGTGCCGTTGGTTATCAGTGGTCCGGGCATCCCCAAAGGCAAGTTTGTATCGACGCCTGTCAGCACAATGGACATTTTCCCAACGGTTGCTGAACTTGCGGGTGTGACGACGCTACCAAAGGACATCGATGGTGGCTCCGTCGTTGCGATGTTGAAATCTGGAATGCCGGGCAAAGCTGCCGGGCGCTCGGAGGACATTTACTTTCACTTCCCCCACTACGACATGAACAACGGCGGACCCTGTTCGGCGATTGTCAGCGGCGATTACAAGCTGATTCGCTACTACGAGGATGACCACTTTGAGCTCTACAACGTCGTAACGGATCCCAGTGAACGTAAAAATTTGGTGATGGACAAGCCTGAAATCCTTAAGGAGATGACCGGGAAGCTTGAAGTCTACTTGAAGTCGATCAATGCGGGGATGGCGACAAAGAACCCTAACTTTGATCCCAATAAGCCATCCGATGGTGCTCCACAGCGCGGTCGCAAGGGCGGGTTTGGGCCAGCTGAAGGCAACCCTGGTGGTGGACAGGGCCAGGGTGGCGGCGGAGGTCGCGGTGGACGCGGAGGCGGTGGGGGCCAGGGTGGTGGAGGTGGTCGTGGTGGCAATGCCGGCGGTGGAAACGGAGGCTGGTGATGCGCACGCTGTTACACATTTTAGGTATTCGACAGGACCCGGCACAGCCTGAGCGGCCCCGGGGTGGACAGGGTGGCGGCGGCGGACGTGGCGGTCAGGGCCAGGGCGGTGGCCAAGGTCAGGGCGGTGGCGGTGGGCGTCAAGGTGGACAGGGCGGACCTCCTCCCGTTTACAGAACCGATGTACCCGCGCATGCCTATGACATCGTCATGGGAATGGTCGATGCAAACAGCTGCGTCATCAATGTCCTTTGCTACGCGGACCGCAGGGGTACGCTCGAACTCAGTCGAAAAGGCGGCAAAATGGAACGTAAGCTCCCTGAACAAGCCTTTACAAAGGATGCCCCGGTCGCGATAACGCTTGATAAGCTGAAGGCATCCACTGAGTACAGCTACAAAATTAGCTTTGATGATGGAACAGCTGCTGAGCGCACCTTTGTCACACAGCGAAGACCGGGAGAAAAGTTTACATTCACGATTCAGGCCGACTCGCACCTCGATGGAGGCTCGGCGGCAGAAGTCTATTTGAGATCACTGGAAACCATCACCGGTTCTGACTTCCTCATCGATCTCGGCGACACCTTCATGCCGGATAAGTACCGGGATTATCATGACTCGCTCAAGCAGTACATCGCGCAGAGGTATTACTTCGATGCCTCCAAAGTCCCGGTGCGGATGATCACAGGAAATCACGATGGCGAGCTTGGGCGCTTCCGACCGATTCTTGCCGAAGAGTCGATGGCGACCTGGGCGCGTACGACGCGCCGCAAGTATTACCCAACGACGGAAAACAACTTCTGGTCATTTACATGGGGAGATGCCCTATTTGTCGCGCTAGACCCATTTTGGTACTCGACGGGCAGGCCGAATCAGGATAACTGGCGACATACCCTCGGCGCTGAGCAGCACAAATGGCTTGAAAAAACGCTCAGCGAAAGTAAGGCAACGTATAAATTTGTCTTCATACACAACCTCGTTGGCGGTCTTGGTAAAGACAGCCGCGGCGGAGTCGAAGGTGCGGATGGCTATGAGTGGGGCGGCAAGGATACGGATGGCAAAGACATTTTTGCAGAGAAGCGTCCGGGCTGGTCGATGCCGATTCACCAGCTGCTCGTCACATTCAAGGTCAGTGCTGTTTTTCATGGACACGACCACGTGTATGCGCATCAGAGCAAGGATGGAATCATCTACCAGGAGCTCCCGCAGCCAAGCCACGGCCGCGGCGGCGCGATTGGGAGTGCGGCGGAATATGGCTATGTAACGGGCACAATTCTGCCGGGTGCGGGCGTGATGCGTGTGGATATCACTCCTGATAAGGCAACGTTTACCTACCTGCGAACGGACCGTGGCAAACCTGAAAAGGCACACGAGTTCACGATCATCGGGAAGAAATAATCCGCATAGAAGTCCCCGGGGGAGACACTCTTCCCGGGGATTCTTTTGTCGCTAGCGCCCGTACAAGATCATCCGATGTTGGGGCCCGGTCTAACCCATCCGGAACGCCAGCACCTTCCGGCCAAGCCGCGCTGTTGGCGGGTCGAGGTTGGCGATGACATCCGCGGCCGGCATCCACTGCGTATCCTCTCCCGGTTCCCAATTCTCGGACATCACAAAGCCAAATCGGACATCGTAGTGGAGGTGCTCCGGCTGATTCTTGTGCGCGGGGATTGGGTGGACATCGATATCGATAATGCCGAGAAACCTCTGGATATCCGTAACACTTGCTCCTGTTTCCTCGCAGAGCTCGCGCAGGGATGCATCCGCGACGCTGGCATCCGAGTCCTCAACATGTCCGCCAGGCTGTACCCACCGGCCAATCTTTTTATGCCAGAGAATGACCATCCAGGGTTGGCTAGGGTGGATAGCAACGCAGCTTGCTGTCATATGCCCCTCGGGGGTATCGCGTGACAAGGAGTTTCCACGACACGTCTCAAAGAAATGCAGGGTAGCCGCAAGGTGCACTGCCTCTGTCGTATCCAGTGGTGTGTGCTGGTGAAGCTGGTCAGTGATGTCCTGAAGTCTGGAATCGGGCATCCAGCAATGCTACCAGAATGGCTAGAATAGAGCATCACACCGGAAGATCCCGCATCAATGAAGGTGCGGAGC
>CAIYBQ010000577.1 GCA_903924445.1 uncultured Armatimonadota bacterium
AATGGCCAAGGTCCGTGCAAGCTTTGGAGCCAACCCGACCGCAGTGAACGACCAAAAGGACCCTGCAAAGTCGATTGACCACAACCATCCCTTCTATCACTACTGGCCGCACAAGGGCACAGCCGAGTGGCTTGAGTACACATTCCCGAAGGCGATCGAAATCGGCTCCGTCGGGGTGTACTGGTTTGATGACACAGGAATCGGCGAGTGCCGGCTGCCTGCTGGCTGGTCACTGGATGCGCGTATCAATGGCGCGTGGGTTCCGGTGAAGGCGCGGGATCCATTCGGGACGGATGGCGATAAGTACGTCCATGTGCGCTTTGATGCGATTACAGCCGATGCCCTCCGCTTGAATATCCAGGCGCAAAAGGGCTGGGCCGGCGGGGTACACGAGTGGCGTGTGTACCGCCCGGATGGCAGTGAGCTCATCTAATGCGACGACTTCTGCCATTTTTTGGACTATTGTGGGCTGCTGGCGCAGCCCACGCGGATGTTCGCCTCCACCCCCTCTTTGCTGACCATGCCGTTCTCCAGCGGGATAGAGACATCAAGGTCTTTGGCTGGGCAGACAGCGGCGAGAAAGTGACTGTGTCGCTAGGCTCAGCGATGGTTTCGACGACCACACCGGCATCTGGGAAATGGCAGCTCACGCTCCCAAAGCGTAGCGCATCCACTACGCCATCAAGTCTGGTCGTGCAGGGGAAAAACCGGGTAGAGCGTACCGACATCCTGATCGGGGATGTCTGGCTTTGCTCAGGCCAGTCAAATATGGAGTGGGGTCTTGGTGGGTGCGATGACCCAGAAGCCATTCGTTCATCGGCGAACCCGCTGATACGTCATTTTGGCGTCGAAATGCTCTTTGCCCGCGACCCGCAGGAAACCGTAAAAGGCAGCTGGGCGGTGGCAGGACCTTCTACAAGTGGTGGCTTTACCGCTGTTGGCTACTACTTTGCGCGCAAAGTTGTCAAGGAAACTGGTGTTCCGATTGGGCTTCTCCGCTCGAGTGTTGGCGGGACGAATATCGAGTGCTGGATGCGTCAGGAGACGTTGCTTGAGACGCCTGTGCTGAAGCCATTTGCGGACCGGATGCGGACAAGCCTTGCGCAGTATCAGGTTGATCTCAGGGCGTGGCACAAGGCTGTGGATGCCTGGGTTAAGGCCGAGGCAAAGCGGGTTGTGGGTGGAATGGATGTCAACTTTCCCCCTGAGCAGCCACGGTTTCCATTTGGTGAGCAGGCATTTAATCCGCGGTGTGTGACGCTGCATAACGGGATGATCGCTCCTCTTGGAAACTTCCAGGTCGCGGGTGTGCTCTGGTATCAGGGCGAGAACAATGCTGGGAATGCATTTGATGGCAACCAGTACATCGAGAAGCAACGCGCGATGATCACCGATTGGCGGACTTGGTTTGGTACTCCGAATATGCCTTTTTATTCGGTGCAGCTCGCGGGTTGGCAGGCGATGAGCAAAGACCCTGCGGGCGGGGATGGCTGGTCGGAGTTCCGGGATGCCCAGCGGCGTGCGCTTGCGATTCCGAATACCGGAATGGCAAGTGCGGTGGATGTTGGGGATGTAGACGATATCCATCCGAAGAACAAGCTGGATGTCGGAGAGCGGCTAGCGCTTTGGGCGCTGCGCGATATATACGGGCGTAAGGACACCGTGGTCAGCGGTCCATTATTGAAAGGCGTACAGTCCGGGAAGCCTAGGACGTTGGTC
>CAIYBQ010000578.1 GCA_903924445.1 uncultured Armatimonadota bacterium
CCGAGCATCGCAGCGGGTACCCCGCATACAAACCAAATAGGCACGACATGCCAAAGAGAGAACGGGATGGCAACGATGGCATCCTGGCGTATTCCAACAGCCTTTGCTCGCTCTTGAACAACGCCCCTCCAATAAAGCTCTTCAATCACCGGGTTGACAAGCATAAAGTAGGCGGCAAACATCCCCCAGCTTACAACGGGTAAGCCTAGAGCTTCGATCTGAAAACGGCAGATGTCAGGATCTGCGATCAAGTCGCCTGTTAGCCGCCACAGGGCGACAGAAACAAAGGAAAGAAGCACTCCCGAAATCGTTGCCGCAACCAGCTCCAAAACGTGTGGAATACGGATATTGCGTACGCGTAAACCCCCAAGCGCAATATTTACAAGGCAAAAGCCGTGATAGAGGATCACAGCCAATGGAATCGAGTGGAAGATTCCAAGGCCTCCGTATACCAAAATGGCAGGGACAGCCACATTTGATGCAACAAAAGAAAAAGCCAGCGCAAAAGATGTTCTTTTGGGCTGGCCATCATTCATACGCAAGGAAGTGTCCTAAAAGATCGCCTGCTCCGTGGATGGATCGAAGGCATGGACGGTATCGAGGTCAAAGACGACATCGATTGGTGCGAGTTCCTTTGCAGGAGATTCAGCATCGACTTCCGCCACAAGCGAGCTCTTTCCAACGGTGAGGTAAAGCGTCTTCACAGCGCCCATGGTTTCGATGACATCAACTTGCATCCGGACCGTATCACTCGGATGCACGATGCTGCCCGAGAATGACTTCTCGACCATGTCCTGCGGACGAATACCGAGAACAACCGTCTTACCGTTGTACGCAGCAAGCTTCTTCGCACGATCGCCACTCACCTTGACGGTAAATCCGTTTTCAAGTGTGGCTGTGTCATCATCGATAGTGACCTTAGTTTCATGCAGGAAGTTCATCGATGGAGTACCGAGGAAGCCAGCAACAAACATATTCACCGGATGCTTGTAAAGCTCCATCGGCGTATCGCACTGTTGCATCAGGCCATCCTTCATCACAACGATGCGCTCGCCCATGGTCATCGCTTCGACCTGGTCGTGCGTGACGTAAATGGTCGTGACCTTGAGCTGGCGGTGCAGCTTTATCAAGTCGGCACGCGTTTGTACACGCAGCTTTGCATCAAGGTTGGATAGCGGCTCATCCATCAGGAAGACCTGTGGCTCACGGACAATCGCACGGCCGAGGGCAACACGCTGGCGTTGTCCACCGGAGAGCGCCTTTGGCTTACGATCCAGAAGCTGGTCGATACCCAGAGTCTTTGCCGTTTCACGGATACGCTTATCGATATCAGCCTTAATGGTCTGGGTCTCGCTCCAGTTCATCAGCTGTTTATAAAATGGAGGAAGCATCCGCAGTCGGAGACCAAACGCCATGTTGTCGTAAACGGTCATGTGCGGATAAAGCGCATAGTTTTGGAAAACCATCGCGATATTACGGTCACGTGGAGCAACATCGTTGACAACCCTGTCACCGATCAGAATCTCTCCACCTGTAGACTCTTCGAGCCCGGCAACCATCCGCATGGATGTTGTCTTGCCACATCCGGATGGTCCGACAAGGACGAGAAACTCTCCATCACGAATCTCAAGGTTCATATCCTTTACGGCATGAACTTCCTTCTTCGTTTGCTGGTCAGTGAAGACCTTGTTCAGATTTCGCAGTGTTACAGAAGCCATCTTTGGCAATATCCTTCCCGCTAAAAAGACGGTGGTTAAACTCGAAGTATAGGTTTCGCTTGCATCATCGTCAAGCGGATTGTACGACTACGCTCCAGTTTGCCCCGAATCAACGACAAAACGATAGGTACCGCTGCCTATGTTTACGACAACCGCACTTTTCAAACGCTTGATTACCTGTATATCAGGATGTCCCGTCAGGCTCCTACCCGACTCAGAAATCAACGCACCGGCTCCGGCTGGGATATGGACATCCGCGGTCACACTGGCCGGAATGGTTACATTCATCATAAGATAACGTTCCTTGCGCTCCCAGCGTGTACCCACCAGACCACGCCGACACTGCCACTGACCAGCCGCCTCCGTGATTGTTGTCATGGTTTGTGGCCGTATGACAACATGATCGCCAGCAAAGCTGTCATCCGGGACCTGAATCCCGACCAACCAGCGCATCATCCATCCAGCAACACTCCCAAACATCGGGTGATTGTTACTAAATGTGTCATCGCTCTCCTTCCAAGTTTCCCACAGCGATGTCGCACCATTGGCAAGCATATGCCCCCACCCTGGATAGGTGCGCTGCGTCGCGATCTGAACAGCAAGATCAGACCGACCGTGGCGTGAAAGCGCCTCCAGCAGCCACATCGTGCCGAAGATGCCTGCATTCACATGGCCATCCGCGGCTTGAACAGCACGCACAAGTCCGGGAATCGCTTCTTTTGCTGTCAGCACGCCGTGAAAGAGTGCCCCCGCATAACAAGCCTGAGATTCGATTCCAAACGTGCCAGACGCGGAGTAAAACTTCTTTCGGATTGCTTCGCGAATACGCTTGGCTTCCCCTTCGTAACGTTTCTTGGCATCCAGTTTCCCTAGAGCTCCAGCGATTCGCGCGAGCAATGTTGCATTCTGCAGTAATGCGAAGGAACCTGTGACAGCCGTGCTACGAGGAGCAATGGTCTCATGGTCGCCAAGACCATTGTCCAAAATGCCACCAGGCGAGCTCACATCAAGGAGCTGCCACCACGCAATAAGCGCCGGCCAAGCCCGCCGTGCCGTCTCAACATCCCCGTGGAAGCGTAACAGTCCATCCACCAAAACCGGAACGGCTGTTCCCCAATCAACAGGCCCACTCTTGCGACCAAGCCCACTGTCATCAATCCCGACAAAGGGCGCGGTCATCGTGAAACCACCGTTGTCGCGCTGGGAATCCAAGTAATCCAAAACCGTTTTTCGGTAGAAGCGCTCTAGATCGAACAGATGCCATGCTGTCTCAGCCGTGCAGAGAATGTCTCCACCATAGCCAAACTTCTCTCTGGCAGGGCAGTCGCTTTGCACCGAAACCATGTTCGATTGGAAGGTGCTACGGGTGACATCGAACAGCGTCGTTAGCATCGGATCCGAGCAGCTAAAGGTCGCAGTTTCCGGCACCATCGATGTCAGTCTTGTCGATGTCCACTCACCAGTTTTCGGGGCGCGCGGAAGGCCGCTTACCTCAACATAGCGGTAGCCATGAAATGTAAACGATGGCGTCCACCGGTCAACATCCCCGGAGAGAATCAACTCATCTTCTTGCGATGCCGTCACCGGGTACAAACTTCCAAGAGGATTCCGACGTCGCTTAATCTGACCACAAACGCCAGTCATGGGGTTCACGGTGCCATCCGGGTAGAGGCGTTCTCCCGCCAGTGCCGTAACCTCCGAACCTGCAGGCCCCTTTACAATCCCAGAAATTCGCCCAGAGTGATTGACACCAAAGTCAATAACGACCTTTCCAGCGACATCGCGAATAACTTTTCCCTGAAGCACATGAAGTGCCCCGACTGGCTCTACGGCAGTAGGCAACAATGCCCCGATGGGTCCGCGGTAAATGTCTACCTTCTTCGTCGTGCTGGATGGAGCTGCAAGCCGGACATCAAGGCGGGCATCGCGGCGCTCGCCAAGGTAAACCGAATTCCGCAAGGATGGACCATCCCAACACTGCCACCGACCATCAGTGACTTCGACCTGAACATGACCATCGGCATACTCGATTTCCAGCTGTCCAATCGCCATTGGAGAACCGGTCTGTAAATGCTCACGCAGATTAATCGATCCCCACATCTTCAACGGAAACGGATTCCAAAATCCATTTCCAGCATGAATCGTCAGCCACTGATCACCGCGGACTAGGAGCTTTGTGACATCCAATGCCTCAAACGGAACACGCTTCTCAAACTGTGTCCAGCCCGGAGAAAGCAGCCCATCGGTGACACGCTTCCCACCGACAAAGAACTCGCCATAGCCTAGTGCTACCGCATACCAAGTGGCCCGTCGCACGGTTCCATTGATGCGAATCTGCTTACCAAAGACTGGGCTCGGGATGCCAGCAAACTGGTCATTTTCGCTTCTGTCGCGGTCGCTGGAACGGGTTATCCACTCGGCCTTCCAGTCGCGCTTGTCCAAAAGGGATGTACGAAAGGTAAACGACTCAGACCACTGCGTAGGCACATCATCAATGATGGCGCGGACACGCCATGTGACATCCTGGCGGCTTCTGAGTGGACGCGACAGCATCGTGAAAACAGCCGGCTGCGTAGCGTTACTTCGCTCCGTCCAATCGGCACCGGATGTCCTGACCTCGATTTCGTACCCAGGCTGCTGGACATTCCGTCCTTTAATGCCATCCAATGACCAGCGAAGCTCTGGATTGGCCCGGGAAACCACACTTCCGGCACCTTGACCATCGACACGCAGGCTATGCGGCCTAAAATTCATCACATCCCGTTTATCCATGTCCCCTCCTTACACAAACGGGAACAGCCTTCCTGCATTTTTGACACGTACTCACCTCTGAGGCGTCACGCAATTTAAACCGTTGCGTATTAGAATGTCCCTATGCGCACCTACATCGATCGCACACCTGAACAAGGCCTCGCCTGTTGGCCCGGCGACATCGCATTCGATCACCAGGAGCTTTCCTGGGAAACGGTTCGGGTTGGTTCAGTGACGATGAGCCTGCACACGGGCACACACATCGATGCGCCTCGCCACCTGATTGAAGACATCGCTGGTGTCGATGGCATCCCAGATGACGTGCTGTGCGGCCGTGTAACGATTGTCGATGGACGTGGACGGGCTGA
>CAIYBQ010000579.1 GCA_903924445.1 uncultured Armatimonadota bacterium
AACACACAGCTGCGCATGTCGAGGATGAGCTGATTGGTAGAAAGTGGCTGAAGCGCTTCCTTGAAGCTCGCGATGGTTTCGGCATCCAGACGACCGCTCATTGTCAGCGTTGTCATTCCATTAATGGTTGAAGAAGTGATATGCATCCGGCGCCCCCTCTTTGCACCACACAGCTGCCAAAAGCCGCGTGAATCCAGTCTGGGCTATCGTACACGGTTATCCGGGCTTTATCGTAAACAGATGGCGTGCTAAGATTGCCCAAGGAGTCCCGCCGAATGATCATCCCTTTGATGCCAATAGTTGCCATCCACCAGGAACCTGTCCTGAACAACCAGCAAAAGGTTACGCTCGCTGAAGATGACAAGCAGGTCTTCCCTGAGCCTCCAGCCGACATCACTAAACGGAACCCAGCCAGCCCTGCCGGTAAGCTAACGCTGGCTGAATACACATCGACCACCGTCGGGACGACACGCAAGCTCAACATTTACACGCCGCCAGGCTACACCAAGGATAAAAAGTATCCCGTTCTCTACCTCCTTCACGGAATCGGCGGGGATGAGACAGAGTGGCAGCGGTTTGCCACCGTGGATGTTTTGGCGGACAACCTAATCCAAGCTGGAAAGCTGCGGGATGTCATTATCGTGATGCCAAATGGCCGCGCCCAGAAGAACGACAAGGCTGAAGGAAATGTCTTTGCGGCGGCGCCTTCATTTGCGGTCTTTGAGAAGGACCTGCTCATCGATGTCATCCCGTTTATCGAGAAGACCTATTCTGTTCTCCCGGGTCGCGAGAATCGTGCGATCGCCGGCCTCTCGATGGGCGGCGGGCAGACGCTTAACTTTGGCTTTGGAAATGCAGACAAGTTTGGCGCGATTGGCGCATTTTCATCCGCTCCGAACACCATGGATGCCGTAAAGCTCATCCCTGACCCGGATGCCACACGCAAGCGCCAAACCTATATCTACCTTTCCTGCGGCTCTAAGGACTCGCTCTTTGGTATCAGCCGTAAGACCCACGTGTATCTCGCGGACAAGAAAATCACACATCACTGGAATGTCGATAGCCATGCGCACGACCCAACCCACTGGCGTAACAACCTCTATTGGTTTCTGCAGGGTGCGTTTAAGCCGGCAGCACCTCGGTAGTCAATTTCATGAGATATGCAGCTTCTCAACATAATGTCTCTATCTAGCTAGCTGTATTTTTCTAAGAGTCAATCAGAGAGGAAGCAGGTTTGCATGATGGAAACTGACACCTCACCAAGCGTCATTCTCATTGCAGGCCCCGCAGGCGCCGGTAAGACGACAATGGCCAAACGCATTGGGAATGAGCCGGGCTGGGTCGCACTATCGGAGGATGAATTTTGGAATCGCCTTCCTCGAGAGCCGCATACATTTCGCACAGATGTTGAAAAATCCATTGTCCAAGGCATGGTTGCCGATGCTGCCATCGAGCATCTTGAACGAGGCGATCGGGTCGCTATAGAGTTCATCGTCTACGAAGATCCCCCACAGCAGATTCAGTTTTACGCGTTCATTCTTGCTGATGCAGGCTACCAGGTTGCAGTCCGTGTGTTACGGCCATCGGTTGCTGCACTTCTCGAACGGCAAGCCAAACGAGGGAATGCGCACGACATGGAAGTGAGCGTTGATATCCGTCGTGGTTTTGCTGAACAACAAGTTCGCTGTCTGAACAGCCAGGCCATCGATTCGAAGTGGCTCATCGACTCATCGGAGCTGTCTATTGATGATGTCTATGCAACGTACTTTGCTCCTATGGTTGCACGAGCGTACACGTAGTTGAATCACCATGCAGTCATCATCAGACACCGATGATACCCGCTGTATCATTTACAAATTCCGTTGAAGACACGGTAAATATTACGCACAGTCATTCCGTGGAGTTGCGTGGCAACACAATACTGACACTGTCAATGACGGTTTAGCAGCTATTCTGATGTTTCCGGGCATGAATACGGGGGTGTTATGTCGGTCATGAAGATTCTGTGGTTCTTCCCTTGTATATTGTTACAGGTCAATTTTTTACATTTTGAGTGGTAAGCACAATGAGCCAATTTCTAGATGTTTTACATCAGGCAGCACAGCATCTACGCCTGAGCCTATCAAAGGCAACATTTTCCAAACGAGTGGTCGAGCATAGTTATTGTGGCGAAAAACTCAAGGTCAATATCGAAGACCCGTTGGGTCAGGCTTGGTACGACGGTGACTGGCCACACCTCCACGAGATTGATCTGTTGACATCCAGCCGACTTAAGCCAGGAGCGCTCGTTTATGACCTCGGGTCGCATCAAGGCGTAGTCGCGATGATTCTCGCTCGCAAAGCCGGTACCAGCGGCAAGGTAATCTGTGCCGAGCCAAGTCCCCATAACTACCGCTGTCTTGTTGAAAATGCCAAGCTTAACGGCATCGACAATATCGTAGCCGTCCAGGCAGCCATCAGTGACAGTCCAGGCACCCTTAAGTTCAACTCCAGTCTCAACGGCAAGGCAGCTACAATTCTCAACTACGGAATGAGCATCGATGTAGAACAGACCACCGTCAACCATCTGGTTGAAAAGTATGGCAATCCTGATGTCGTCATTCTCGATATTGAGGGCTTTGAGTTAAAGGCATTATCATCAGCATCAAGCCTCTTCACAAAACCGTGTGACTTTATGGTTGAAGTACACATCGGTGCAGGCCTGGAAGCCGTTGGAGGCTCAGCGACCGCTGTCCTCGAATATTTCCCCGCTGAAAAGTTCGAACGATTTGTCCATCATGATGATGGGAAAAAACCCATCCGGATTGAAGATGCCCCGAGTGACTTCTTTGCAAAGCGTTTCTTTTTGACTGCTCTCGCACGATCAATGGCTTGACTCTGTCTGATTAGCCAGAAAAACCCAGTCAGCAACGAAAAGTCGCACCTTCGCATGATGTGTATCCGGTTGACGGTCATTTGATCTCGCCACGTGGCGAAACAATGTCTACCTGTTCGCTTGAAGTCCAACAGCAAGTGACCAGATTCCCGGTGTGCCTGATGTAATCCGGCAGCGGATGAAGCGGGCATTTGCATTGACTGCGATGCGGTGCGGGGATGCGATTGCTGGCGTTTCGACACGATAAACCTCGCGCCACTTGCCGGGGGTTGTTGCGATATCGATGGCAAATTTATGACCGCCGGTTGGGTTGACGAAGGCGATTTCCAGTGTTCCGATAGCGCGGGATTGTTGGCAATCGACGACGACATTTGGGGATGTGTCAGACGGTGCGGCCATCCAGCGCGTGCCGTTGGAGCCATCCAACATGTTGGATGCCGAAAACTCCTCAACACGTCGCAGCTCAGGACGGTTCACCGGTGGGATTTCAAGTGGCGCTGCCGTACTCGATGCCGTAACTCCAAACGACGTCTTTTTGGAGAGCGGCTCGTGCTGACCCGTGAGCTTGATCGGAACAATCCAGCCAGCTGTGTCAAACGTCATGTCCTGCGAGACAATCTGGCGGTTGGTTCCGGAGCGGCCGAACTCGAGGTGGACAAAGCTCCACTTGTCGGTCCCCGGGTGGTTGATGACACAGCCGTGGCCGGGCCCGATGATGCCTACTTTGACATCCGTGATAGCGATGATGTCCTTTGTCGGCTTCACCCACGGGCCTTCAGGCGAACCGCTAGGCGACACCATGTAGGCGTAGTGATAGCGCTCACTGCCATCCAGGGTGTAGAGGTAATACAGCTTTCCCTTACGCGCAAAGAGAATAGGACCTTCGGAGTAGCCCTTTTGCCCGGTTGGAATCTCGAGAGGCTTGCCTTTTAGCTGTGTAAGGTCATCCGAGAGGCGGCAGATAAACCTCTGCGACCAAGCCATCCAAATGGAGCCATCCGGGTGTTCGTAAAGCTCGGCATCGATGGGATGCCCCACTTGGATATCCATTTGCTTCCAGCCGGATGTCTTTGTAATACGGCGGCCATCGGGTGTTCGGAATGGACCAAGCGGCGAATCGGCGACGAGGGTGGTGATGCGATTATCGAGGGTTGGGAAGATGTAATAGCGGCCATTTCGATAAATGGCGCTGCTGGGAGCCCACCATTTTGCATCAAAGTCGGGGTCGACGATGGGTCCGTGAAGTGTCCACGCACGGAAGTCATCGGATGTCCAAACGACAGGCACACCGCTGGTCGCAAGTCCCTGGCCTGCGCCATCCGTGGTGCCATAGCAGTAGTAACGTCCATTGAAGTTGACGATGGCAGGATCGGCAAACAGGTCGGGGATAAGTGCATTGGGGAAACGTGTATCGGCGGGTTGACGGGTTTCCTGGTGGATGACCTTGCCATCCAGTCGAGCAGTGATAGTGTTTCCGCGTAGGGTGATGTGTATTTTGTACCAGCGCCCTGTTTCGATTTTGCCTGGCTTTGTGCCACTTGGAATGCCTGGAGATTGAAGTGCATGGCGTGAGTTCGACCAGCCTCCGATGTTCCAGCGGCTTGGGGATGCGACATCAGCAGTCGCAAAGTAAATCAGAAAGCCTTCATTCCCTGAAATCTTGCGCGCTTCGAGATGAAAGTCGTAGTCATGCCATTCAGGATTCCCGAACAACAGTGCAGTATCGGTCGCGGTACTCATCTGGCGGATGAGATTTGGAGCGATGTCCCAGTCTCCGCGGGCCACCCGACAATCAGCAAGCGCATTCCCAGGAACGACACCCGTGATCGTCTTCCCGTTACTGATGATGCGAAGATTGCGGAATTCGGCTGTGGTTTCCCATGTCCCGACACCGACGAAGCCATGTAGGGATTCCATTGCTGGATGCACCTCACCTTTGCGATTTCCAAGATGGTTACTCACAGCATACACGTGGTGTGTGTTACACAGAATAACGCTTTGCAACAGTTCGGGTTAAACTACTAATGTAATCTGCGATGCGATGCTGCATCGGTATGCTGAATGCTTCGAGGAGGTTTCCCCATTATGCGAAGACTGGCTTCTTTCCTGGTTCTCGGTGCAACATTGTTGATGTCCACATACGCTCAGGCCCAAACACCTGCAGCGGATCCAGCCCCGACACTACTGTCGGAGAGCTTCAAATCGTTTGGCCTAACGACGCTTGAAAAGGCATTGGATGACACCGGGCTGCGTAAACAGCTCGCGGGCAAAGGTCCATATACATTGTTTGCACCGAGTAATGCTGCTTTTAAGATGCTTGGGCGCAAGCGCAGCGCGGCGCTGGTCGCTGACCCCAAAGAGCTTAAAGTTGTGCTCTTGAATCACATCGTGAAGGGCAAATACACCACGGGCGACCTTGGAAAGCTCCCGCATCTGGGAAAGCTGAAAACTCTTGGCGGCGGCGAGCTGGTTGTTTTCAACAAAGGCGCACTGCTTGTGAATATGTCAAAGCCCTACCAAGCCGACAAAAAGGCAACCAATGGCATTATGCACATCATGGACAGGGTCCTGATGCCAAAGAAGTAATGGCAACCAGTTGACCAAACAGCCCCGTTTCGTTACGCGATTCGGGGCTGTTTTTCATTTTCAATTCACAGATACTGGAATATCTCCCCGCACCTTATACGCCTTGGCAATTCCGGCAATGGCTTCCTTGTCACCGGGGAGCAGTGTCAGGACGTGTTGCCATTCGAGAATGGCGCGTGGGATGCGTCCATGCTGCATGCAGTGGCGTGCGACGGCCTTGTGAGCATCCGCATTTGGCATATCCTGCCCTGCGGTCGTGACCAGCTTCATGTATTCTTCACCGATCGCCAGCTCGCGGGTGGCCTCATCCATAATCCTGGATCCCTCGGCCCGCTTGCCACTGCGATTCAACAACGATGCGTACTGAATTCTCAGCTGCCCCGTGTCTGGGCTCTTTTTATAGACACCCGCATAGATTTTGACAGCATCCGCATCACGCCCCATAAACTGGTAGATTCGCCCCATCTGAAATTGTGCATCAGGAGAGTCAGGCGCCTGCTCAAGATAAAACTTGGCAACATCCTCGGCGACCTTAAGCAGTTCCTTACGCTGGTCGGAGCGGGCCGTGTACTTACGAAGAATTGCTTCGAGCTTTGCCGATGTAATAGAGCTCTCCGTCGGCGCAAGTGCAGCCGCCTTATCAAAGGTTGCTATCGCATCATCGTAGCGGAGCTGCGCGATTCTATTACGTCCAAGGAGGAGGTGGATACGCCAGTCATTCGGGCGCAGACTATCAGCCTTTTGCAAGTCCTGTTCGGCGGCCTTGACATTGCCAACCTGCTCATGCACCAATGCGCTTGCGAGGTAGGGTTCAGCACTGTTTGGTTCAAGCTTTTTCGCACGGGTTACGTTTGCCTGACAGGTTTTTTGCCAGCCGAGCAACGCCTCCAAAAATGCGACGCGCAGAATGGATGAAACACTGTCGGGAGCGATGCGCAGCGCAATCCGTGCGTGCTCCATCGCTTTGTCCTGCCAGCCGATACGCTCATACAGGGATGCGATACCGCCGTGGAAGGCTTCATCTTTCCCGAGGGCTGGATCCTTACGCGCAGAAATACTAAGTTCCTGCAGCAGCTGAGCAGCACGCTTGGAGTTACCGTGTGAGAGGAAGAAGCGTGCAGCTTCCATCCGGGTTTCGATGGTCACTCCCGGATCTACGAGGGATGCCTCAATATCTTTTGCTTCGGCATTTTGGGATGTTAGCGCCGTGAGGTGTTTCTCGTAGGCTTGGCGTTGACGGCGGGCATCGGATGTCGCCTTCCACTGCTTCATTTGCCAGGGAATAGATGCGATACCTGCGATGAGTACAAAAGCAAAGAGGCCGAGTACCCGTTTGTCGGGTGCCCGGCCATTGGACAAGTTTGTCATTTACAGCTTCAATCCGCGTGGTCGGTGGGATTAGTTACCCTTGAAGAAGGTTGTACCACCACCGGGTGCACCATATGGAGCACCGCCGCCGGGAGCGCCCTGACCACCAGGTCCACCAGGACGTTGGTTGGCCAAGTTTGCCGGAGGCATTCTTTGAGCCTTGATGCGGTCGATCTCGGACTGATTTGGCTGAGCGCCTGCCGGGAGCATGTCGGATCCCTTAGCGCCACCAGTCGAAGTCGTTTCTGCGTCCTTGCTGCAGCCGGTGCATAGGGCACCGGCTACAACAAAAATCGCGACCGCAAGTGTCCAGCGGTCAACGCTCATTACTACTTAACTCCGTAGTAGCTTGCGCGAACGTTACCAGCTTGGTTGAACTTAGCATGGCCATCTGCGAAGCCGACATTGGAACCACGTGTGTGAATAGCGCTGCTATCATCCCATGCACCTGGGAACTGACCCGATCCAGCTGGGGAGCCGGAACAAGCGTTTCCGTAGTAGTTAGGAATTTTGCTGTCGGTCTTTGCCCATGCAAGACGTGGGATACGGAAGTTCTGGCGGGCATCGTTTGGACGTCCAGCATTTTCCCAGTTTACCCAGTCGCCGTAGCAGTCCCAGCTCGAGAGAGCCGAGATCATGTCACCGACGATGAAGGTGTCAGCTGGCTTGTCCATAGCAGCGATGCTTGGGAACGAGTAGGTCAATGGCTCGTTGGAACCATAGGAGAGGTACTCATTGTCCAGAATCGTGTTACGTCCAACTGGCTGTGCACCGGTGTTGTCATAGACAAACCATCCGTTGTCACGGAAGCGAACCTTGGTGGTCGCCGATGGACAGGAGTAAACCTTTCCATTTTTGACGTATGGGTAGATCGCGTAGTACCAAATGGTGGTTGCGTTGTTCGGGCTGTACCAACCCTTGTCACCCCAGTTAGTGGAGTAGTTTTGGTCCCAGCGCCATTCTGGGAAGGTCTCATCGTAGTCTTGGGAATACATCATCATGCCGAGGGTCAGCTGCTTGATGTTCGAGAGACAAGATGCTCCACGGGCCTTTTCACGGGCTTGCGCGAAAACAGGGAAGAGAATTGCGGCGAGAATTGCGATGATGGCGATAACCACCAAAAGCTCAATGAGTGTAAATCCAGCATTGGATCTTGACTTCATAGCATTGCATCCTTTCAAGTGAATGGAACAGATACTGCAGTACCTAACAACAGTGTTAGATTAGTGCATAATACCTACGAATCAGCGTAATTGCACAATATGAGTATTTGATTAATTTTGAGTGAACATCAGCGATTATTTGCGATATCCACACTCTATTTTTGTCAACCGCGTGGGTCTTCATTAGGTTGATTTTCACTATCCGATGTCAACATCATCCGGATAAGGCAACCAGAATGTGGCAACACTCCTTATCAGAGGCTAATATCCCGCATCCCGCCCCTGCGATAGGACATAAAGCCAAATGCCGGAACCACTTTTACCAACATCTTGGACCGCTGATAACGGTAATGGCACATTCAGTAACCCGCTCTTCTTCGATGAGTTTTCAGACCCGGACATGATCCGCGTGGGAAGCGATTACTACCTCACCGGGACCACGATGCACACCAGCCCGGGGCTTCCCGTTCTGCATTCGAAAGACCTTGTAAACTGGACGCTACTCTCGTACGCCAGCGACCGCCTCGACCTTGGACCCGAATTCCGCCTCGAGAATGGCAAAGACATTTACGGAAGGGGCATCTGGGCGCCAAGCTTCCGCCATCACAATGGCATCTTTTACATCTTTGCAAACGTAACGGGTTTCCCGACGCTTGTTTACACAGCGAGCAAACCGACAGGCCCTTGGAAACGCACCACCATGAAACGGGGCTTCCACGATTTATCAGTCTTGTTCGATGATGATGGCAAAACCTACATCGCGTGGGGTTACCGCGATATTCGTATCGCTGAGCTAAATGACACCCTAGATGACATCATCCCCGGGACAGAACGAGCACCGTTTGGCCCAGAGTCCATCATGGGCGAGGGTGCGCACTTCCTGAAAATAAACGGGATGTACTACATCATCAGTGCCTGGTACGCCGGCGGCTTCCGAATGCCATGCGCGCGTGCTAAGTCCCCTTTTGGCCCATATGAAGTCATCGATTCCATCAGCACCGGAGAGGCTTTCGGGATCACGCAAGGCTATCGCCTCCGCTCGGACAAAGGCGGCAAGTTCGATATCAGCGCTCCGGATCCACGCCGGGATGGCATCGCAACCGCCATCCACCAAGGCGGTATCGTCGATACAAAGAGCGGCGAGTGGTGGGGTTACTCGATGATGGATGCCAATTCCATTGGGCGGCTGACGTGTCTGTCACCCATCACGTGGGTGGATGGCTGGCCGATGTTCGGTCTCCCCGGCAATGTTGGCCGTACCCCGCGCACGTGGGTCAAGCCAACAACCGGCGCACGGACTAAGCCGACGGCACCCTACACCCGCAGCGATTCCTTCAACGGGCCAAAGCTCGCGAATGTCTGGCAGTGGAATCACCACCCGGATGACAGCAAGTGGTCGCTCAAAACCCGGCGGGGCTGGCTAAGCCTCACGCCGCAATCATCCCCAGACTTCTGGCATGCGAAAAACACACTAACACAGCGCGCCATCGGGCCAAAATCCACCGTCACCGTAACCATCGATTCAGCAAAGCTCATCCCCGGGGATGTCGCAGGGCTTGGTTTGCTGAACCATCCGTATGCGTGGATTGGCATTCGCCGCACCGTCAATGGCGAGCATCACCTCACGATGTTCCATCAGGAAACGGGCAATGAAACATCCGTCGCGTTGCCGAAACCCGTCATCCAGCTGCAGGCAGAGTGTGACTTCCTAAGCGAGATGGCGACGTTCTCGTGGAGTGTTGATGGTTTGACATGGCAGGTGCTTGGCAGCCCATTCCGGATGGTCTTTCAGCTCCGGACATTTCAGGGCGTCCGCTACGCTCTCTTTGCGTACAACACCCTTGGCAACAGCGGCGGCCGGGCGGATTTCAGCAACTTCACGGTGGACGAGCCAGCTCCCCGCGGAACCCTGACTCCAATCCCGTATGGACAGGTCGTGTGTATCGAAAATGCGACTTCCGGGCACACCCTCGCCGGATCCGGGCAGCGTTTGATTAGCATTCCGGCAAGCAATGACAACGGCACAAGCTTTAGAATCATCGATGTAAAACACGGCCGTGTCGCCCTCCGGCATGTGGACACAGGCGGCTTTGTGACCGTTTCAGGACTGGGCAAT
>CAIYBQ010000580.1 GCA_903924445.1 uncultured Armatimonadota bacterium
GCGTTAACCGCTTCCACGATCAACAAGACTGGGGTGTGTGCGAGTAGCGTTGTAACATGCTTCCAAGATCAGGATGTGTGTAAATATGCCAGGCCAGCGGGGAGCCGCTTACAATCGTTGACGGTATGTGTACATGTGCCAAGCAGCAGAAAACAGCTTTCATACATGGTCAACGTGTGTGTGTTCGTCTCATTGTGGCTGACCTCTGTGTTATGCGATCAGTTGACGCTTCGCATCGCCAATTGTCAAGGTTTTTTTTGCTTTTGCGGGGGTTTCGGGTTGCTCGAGTCCTCGCGAGCCATAGACGCGTTCCTCGCGAGTGGCTGGACGCTTGATGCCCCAGGTGTCGTTGCTCGCTGC
Source organism: uncultured Armatimonadota bacterium (assembly GCA_903924445.1). GTDB lineage: Bacteria > Armatimonadota > Armatimonadia > Armatimonadales > Armatimonadaceae > CAIRTT01. The sequence continues at coordinate 361 of CAIYBQ010000580.1, forward strand.
ATTTGTTCACAGCTGTGTCAAGCGGAGTACCGCTTCACGACGTGCACTGTGAATGTTAGAGTGAGGCACTGTCTTAGCATTACTGCGTCCATGTTCGATCACGATGCAATGCCTGGGTGTTGGTGTTTACTCACATCCGATTGCCAGGTGTGCCGTCTGGCGGCAGCGATGCGGTGGTCGCGGGCTTGGAGCAGGCTTGGATGGATACCTCCTCTAGTGCAGAGGAGGTACCGGCTGCAGAACCGGCTGCAGATGCTGCGGAGCCCAAATATGAAAATGTTTGGGAGGATGTGGTGGGGGATGAGAAGGAGCCAGCGGCACCGGAGGGCAAGTGGGCCGGCTGGGAGGATGACTGGGACGATGAGGTCGATCCCACTCAGGGCCTTGCTAGCAGCAGCAGCAGCAGCACTACCGGCAACAAGGGTTGCAAAGGCGATGCTGGCAAAGGCGGTGGTGGCAGAGGTGCCTTCCGGGGCGGCTATGGCGGAGGCCATTACGATAGCGAGCACTCACGCATGCAAGTGTTCGAAGCGGACCACCGCTTGCAGGTTGCATAGCATGATCGAAGCGGACGACCGCTTACAAATTGGAGGTGATGAGTGTTTGATCGTACAATTAGCTGCCCATCGCTTCGGACAACAGTTTGAATTTGCAATTGTGAGCAACACCTGATGGCACACTTCGCAACGTGTGTTGCTTGGCTCGAGTGGTGATGTCTCATGCGACGTTGAGCCGTCAGGCAAGATCCGCTACGGCAATCGAGGCGGCCAGAAGCAGCAGTACTACAAGGACTTGTACACTGCCAAGGGGGCTGGCAAGTTCTCAATATAATGTGCGACACATAATAGCCGGTTCGAATATATGTATATGTTTGTTTGATATTGATTGTGATTGTGCTTGTGCACTACGGGGCACACTTGTCCCAACTATGAATTTCTATTGTCGAATACCTGTTCCGGCTACTTTGGAATCGCACAAGGTTGAAAGCCTTCTTTGAGGAGAGGGGCCTCCCGCAGTACTTCGGCAAGCAGCCAGGATTGCATATAAGCGTACCTAAGCGACGTGCTATGCAGATGCAGGCGGATCATCCGCTGCATACTGTGGCAGGCGGGGACTCCGCTGCAAGAAATGAGCGCATTCGCTTCCTGCTTCTGTCAATGTCATGTCAATCAGTGACCATGTATGGTTATCAATGCTTGTAATACAATTTGTGATAGCGACTGTGCACGTGTAGGAGGTTGCTAACGGTTTGTGTACATGGTGCATGTTAGCATGGCCAATGCGGTGCACCATGCTGATACTAAGGACGCGGATGACCGCTTGGATAATAGGGATGCGGATTACCGCTTCGAAGTTCGATGAGTAGGATCATGTATGCCACGTTGACGATGCAACGACCAAGGAAGACGAGGGAGGAACACGAAGTGTGGAGGATGACCGACTGACCTAGATGATAGCCGACGACCGAATGTTACAGAACCGTAGATTGTCGTTCGCGAAGTGCACCTCAGCTCATCCCGCTTTTTTTTTGTGCTGCGGGGTGAGATGCCGTTCTACCAGAAATGGTCGGTTCGGCAGTGTCCTCTGGGCGGGTGCGGTGCGGTGAAGCACGGCGGGTGGCGCTCGTATGAGGGGGAAGAGCAATGTCGTCAGAACTTGCTGCAGCATCTCGAGCACTCCACCTACCACCAGGACCCTCTTCAGGTATGTGTTTCAATTCAAGTTTGTAGAGATCCGAGCGGACAACCGCTGACACGTTTGCTGAGATTTGCTACCATGATTGCTGTCGTGATTTCGTGAAACACACGAATCGTCAGACATGTTTTACGTTGTGCGACATTGTGCTCACATGTATCGTGCCACGTCACAGTTTCCGTCGGGAGCTCGCACGGGTGCAACATTCATAGAGAGACACGTATGATACACCATATGCGGACAACCGCTTTCAGCAGTAGACGTATGCTACACCATATGCGGACAACCGCTTTCAGCAGTGATCAGTATTGGCATCTAATGCACATGGGGCAGGACGAGCGGGAGAGCGGGATCGTCATGGAGGACTTGGCGTTGATGGCGGAGGTGGATATGGTGGAGATCCAGTGAACTCAGGATTGAGCTGTAGTTCGCGACC
>CAIYBQ010000581.1 GCA_903924445.1 uncultured Armatimonadota bacterium
GACATAAATGGTTGGGAAGTACTTAATGCTCCAGTCATCCATGAGGCCGCCCTGGTTGCCATTCCACCAATGCGTCCAAGGCATCGACTCGGTCTTCAGGAAGTTTGTCAGCGTGTCGAGCTTCTCATCCCCGGAGATGCTAATCAGCTCAAACGGCTGGCCCTTGAGCTCTTCGACCATCTTGCGCTCATGCGGAATCATCGCCTTGCAGGGACCACACCAGGTCGCCCAGATGTCAAGGACAACGACTTTACCCTTGAGCGCCGCGAGGCTGCTCTTGCCGCCAGCGACATTTGCAATCGTGATTTCAGGGGCAGCGGTTCCAATCGCGAGGCTTGGGAGCACACCGGCGAACTTGCTGTCCAGTGCCTTCTGAAGCGATGTCATTTCACTCTGCAGCTTAGGAATCTGTGCGATTTGCGTATCCGACCAGCCCGCGCCATTACGCTCATCCATGACCTTGCGGCCCTGGTCACTCTTGCTCAGACGCTCGCCCATCTCGATGGCACTCTGGCGGCTATCCATTTGCGCCTTCAGCGCCTTGGCGCCAACCTTGGCATCCTTGTTCTTCTTGACAATCGCGGCAAGAATCTTGTCAGTCTCTGGTGAGTAGGCTTGGCCAAGTGTGTTGACCGCAGCGCTGATAGCAGGCAAACCGGCATACTTGGTCTCAAGAACCTTGCATGCTTCGGTGTACGTTGCCTCGTAACCCTTTTGCGCACGGCTTGTCTGCATCGCCATAACGGCGCCACGAACGGCATCATCCGCATTCGGATTCGCCTTTACATAGGCCAAAAACCGCGCCGCAAAGTCTTTTGCCGGGCCTTCATTCATCGCAAATCCAGGCAGTGGAGCCTTTGGATCCTTCTTGCGAATCTCTTCAACCTTCTTCATAAAGGCATCTGAGTGCGCCTTCTGTGCGGCATTCAGCTCGGTCATGATCGCGGCAACGGATGCATCCTGCAGGCGATACGTAAGTGCTGGCGTGGTGTGCGCAGCGAGAAGGAACAAAGGCATGGTGACTTTCACCCCCGGGGGATTTGTTGGATGCACGATATCACGCGGTGCCATTTAGCCCGTCATATGTGGCGCTCTACGAACCCGTACTCGTATACGCACGGACACCCATCCTCCAAACAATGGCACCCAGACCCAAAAACAGCCATCCAATCACCGGCGCTGCCAGCGCCAAACCGGTGATCTCTCCCGTCAGCAGCGCCTTAGCCGGAATCCAGTTGATAATCGCAAGTGGGAAGATATACGTAAACACAAATGTCAGCGGGCGGCTCAGCTTATCGAGTGGGAGCTGCGCCGCCGTCTGGCCGCCGTAGACCACGGCATTTGCAACTTCAATCCCATCCACAGTCCAAAAACACAGCGTCGCTTGCATCATCAGCAGACCGTAGAAGAGCGCCGCGCCCCCGGAAATCACCGCGGCCAGATACACCATTGAAACGAGATTTAGTGAGACATGCGCTGCGGAACATCCATAGATGAACGCAACCGCGCCAGCCCCAATCATCCCGAAGCGGCTAAACTCCGCCACCGAAAGCTGAATCGCCACAGGGATGGGCCGTAGGAGCATCCGGTCGAAGTCGCCCTTGCGAATCACATGATGGAAGCGGTCAAAGCCGCGTCCAATCATTTCAGCAATACCAAAGGCAATGCGCACAAGGCCAAACAACATACTCGATGATGCAAAGTCCCAGCCCGGAATCGACCCAAAACGCGCGAAGAGTGCCCAAAGCGTTGCCCACTCGAGGAGCATCCCGAGCAATGTCGCCGACGCCCAGAGGACGGCATTCGCGGAGTCGGCCAGCTGTGTCCGTAGCGCTGCTCGGGTGAAAAGCCACCACATCCGAATGTAAAACTTCATCCGCCGGTCACCGTAAGGCGTCGCAGCCCACGTCCAAGTATCAAGCGGCCCGCAGCCACAAGTACAACCGTCCATAGAAGCTGATGTCCAAGCACAAACGGCAAGTCGCTGACCGGGCGTGTCCCAACCCAGAAGGCATAAGGCTTATCCACCATCCCGGAAAATGGAAGCCACTCAAACACCACGCGGATGTTCTCTGGAAGCAGTGCTAACGGAACAAGCTGCCCGCTGGTAGCCGCGGCAATTCCCGGGACAGCGCGGGAAAGGCCATCCCCTGCGACCGTCCAAAACTGCGTGAGGATCATGAGGACAATGAATGCACTGATCAGCACCAATGCACCAATCGTGGTGAGAAGCCAGGCGAGAAAGCTGGGGATGTCCGGTGGAAGGTGCATCCCGGCAAACAGCGTCGCAACCACAATCACCGGTAGGCAGCGGAGCGCGGTTGGTGCCAGCTTGGACGCAAGCGTCCTCGCCATCCAGAGGCTGTGTAAATCCACCGGGCGGAGCAGCTCCGTCGCCACACTGCCATCCCGGATTTGCTCGCGCAGCTCAGCATCCGGGAAGACGCTGTACGGAGTCATCGCGAAAAATGCCTGCCCAAGCCAAATGTACGTCGTGACCTGCGGGAGGGTCATCGGTGCCTTGATGCCATTTGCGTAAAACGCGGCGAAGATTGCGACGAGCACCAGTCCGAAGACAACTTGCGTGACGATCCCGGCGTAGGCGGCTGTGCGGTAGGCGAGCTGCCGCTTCATCCGCATTTGAAAGACAAGCCAAAGCAGGCGCACTAGGATTGCGCTCCCCGGTGATGCTGATACATCCGGGCTACGATTTCATCGATGCTCTGGTCTGTGATTTCGACATCATGGATGACCGCTTGCGCGGCGAACGCAGCGAGGAGGTCTGCGGCGGGGATGATGCTTGGGTCGAAGGAGAAGGTTTGCTCATTCCCGATGCGTTTAAGCAGCATCGCTGCGGGGTGGCTGGCGGGGCTGTCGGTCACGAGACGCATCAGCTTTGTGCTACCAAATGCGGTTCGCAGATCCCCGAGAGCGCCATTTAGCAGAATGGTTCCATTTCCAAAGACCAGCACGCGGTCTGCAACGGCCTCAATATCCTGAAGGTCATGCGTGGTGAGGATTGTGGTGACATCCCCGGATTGCTGCAGCCAGTGCAGCAGCTCACGGACAGCGAGCTTTGCTTCGGCATCCAGGCCGATGGTTGGCTCATCGAGGAAAAGGACATCCGGTTCGTGGAGGAGCGCCGCCGCAAGCTCACAGCGCATCCGCTGCCCAAGGCTTAGCTCGCGTACGCGTTGCTGAAGCACATCCCCTATGCCGAGGCGGTCGACGAGCAGCTTTTGTCTTGCTTTAAATCGATGTCCGGGAACCTGGTAAAGCGCGCGCAGCAACTCAAACGTGTCGGACACGGGGAGGTCCCACCAGAGCTGTGTCCGCTGGCCAAAGACGACACCGATATGTCTGACATGCTCCTGACGCTGAGAAAACGGCTCACGGCCATTTACATTCACGGTGCCCGAATCCGGCTTCAAAATGCCGCAAAGAATCTTGACGAGCGTTGACTTGCCTGCGCCATTGGGGCCGATGCACCCAATGAGTGCTCCTCCCGGGATTTGAAAACTGACATCATGCAATGCCTGGACCGTCGTCGTCTTTCGCTGAAACAAACTCCCCGATGTCCGCTTATAAGTGCGTGAGACTGAGTGGACATCGATACCAGCGGAGGTCATAGACATTGCCACCTATGTTACGCCCCATTGCGGGCACGTATCACGCAGCGGTTCCGGTACTATGTGACTACAACCATGGTCGTAAATCCTGACAATATCTGCACCGAGACGCTGGAAGAGATTTTCCGGCAGGCCCATTTTGAGGTCACTGTTGATGCGGACAATGATCTGCTTATCAAAGATACCTACGCCTGCTTTATCTCGAATTGCAAAGAGAGTGTGCGGATTGCGACAGCCTTTCAGTTCCGAAAAAAGTCGACCAAAGCCGAGCGCATGGAGCTTGCAAACCTGATTAATGCGGATTGCGAGGCTATTAGGGCAACTGTGATGGCAAAGCGTACACTGATTGTCGACTGGTTCATCCCGATTCGTGGGGGCCTTCCCGCCGCCAATTTGATTCAAGCGTTCCGTGCATTCAATGGGCGTACACAAAATGCGTTGTACACCTGCGACACGGATGACATCGTCGAGTAAGAATATGTCCGACCACATCCAGGATGTCTCGGCGCCCCCGGGTATCGCCGCGTTTTTCCAAGGCTGGCAGCTCTACCAGAGCGTTGTCCAGAACAACTGCATGGAACATCGGGAGATCGGTACCGCGCTTCGCAGCGTTTTTGAATCGCTTGACCCTGGATTTTCCGTCCTTGACCTTGGCTGCGGCGACAGCTCTATGGCAATCAAGGCACTCGAAGGCCTCCGTGTAATCCGCTACACAGGCGTTGACCTCACCGCTCCAGCCCTTGAAATCGCCCGTGCAAACTTCCATGGAGCATATTCAGCGACATGGGTGCACGTAAACATGGTCGATTACATCGCCAGCTGCGATCAGCAATTCGATGTCATCATGACATCTTTTGCCATGCACCACCTTCCGGCAGACATCAAACAGACGTGGCTGATCGACATCGCGAAACACCTCACGCCAAGCGGGCGTTTGCTACTGGTTGATACGTGCTGTCCAGGCGGGATGTCTCGGGATGAAACCGTCCAGATGTACTTAGACCTCATCGCGGACTGGCCGCTTTCAACCGCTGACAAGGCCACCATCGCCACCCACATGTGGTCCAGTGACTTCCCTGAAAGTGAGGCGTTTATGGATGCTGCACTCACGGCTGCCGGGCTTTCCCAGACGACCATTTACGAGCATCCCCATGGTCTGCAGGTTGGGTATTTGTGTCGGCGGTAGCTGTTTTTACGTTCGCTTATTGGTTCGTCGGCAATCCGGTTGTGACCCGACCTAAACAGGCTTAGCGACAGGTAGCGACTTCTTTATCAACGCAGGGTTTCCGGCAACAAAGCAGTTGTCAGGTACATCGGATGCCACCACTGATCCCGCCCCCACAACGACGCCTTTGCCAACCCGAACTCCTGGCAAAATAACGGCGTTCATGCAAATCCATGCCCCATCGCCAATATGGACATCTTTGCCATAGGCATCTGGCGAACACCGGCGCTCCGGACCACCGATGGCGTGTGTCCCCGTGTGAATCACCACATTGGGTGAGATACAGACATTCTCGCCGATGAAACAGCTGCCATCCAGAACAATCTTGATGTCTGTGGTGAGCGTTGATCCCTGTCCGATGTGCAAGCGCTGGTGCCAATTCTTACCTGGACCGCGAATCTCGAGCCGCCCAAACATCGTGACCTTTGGCCCAATGTCAAAGCCCGCCAACCGATAAAACATCGTCCTGACACGCGGCAATCGCCATGCAGGGAGTAACGCAGCAAAGACGCCCGCGATCCCACGATGCGGCCGAATATCACTGGTTCCGACTTCAGACCGGATGGTGGATGCGAAAGATGCTGGAGTCACAGCGGGAATCCATGCAACTTTCGTTCCACACAACACGCCTACTTATAACCGGGTAGAAAGTCAAGAATGCCAATACTGCGCGGTGCCTCTGCCTGTGTGCGGAACCAAGTAGGTCGGCATCCAGATGTTTGTACGTGAGTAACTCGCTATCCGTTTCGGGTAGTGTAGCGACGGGATGTTTATCTACGCGGCTTGCAGTATTGTCATTGGCATCGTTGGCGCCTGGCTGTCTGGCTCGGGCCCGCTCAAAGGCCTTGCCGGGACATCGGCGGTTGTTATCAACGTCGCATGCATACTCCCGCTTGCCGCCGGAATGTGGCGCCATCCAGACAAGCGCTGGGCAAAGCTCATCTTGTTTTGCGTGGGGTTTGGGGTGGTCGAGCTCATCGCGGATGCGCTCTGCGTTGAGGTGACAAAGACGCTGGATTATTCAGTGGCGCGTTCTCCGATGATCCTCTCCAGCCCATGGTGGATGCCGGTTTCGTGGGCGCTGGTGGCATGTCAGGTGATGTTGATATCAGGTGCTACCGCTGAGCGATTTGGAGAGAAGTGGCGAGTCTTATCGGGGGCTGGATTGGCATTTCTGCTGCTTGCTTTCCACGAGGATGCGGCATTTCGGGCGGACTGGTGGCGCTATCAGGACTGTTTTATGGTTGGGAAGGCGCCCGTGTATGTGTTACTTGCGGAGCTGTTAATCGGCGGGATGTTGGCGTGGATTATGGGACAGATCAGCACGGCTACGGGTCCAAAGCGCATTACAGCAATGATTTTGCTGACCGGCTTGGGGACAGTGATCGCGGGGATGATCGGCTTTGGCACAGTTGAAGTCCTGCCTGTTTTGTTTCGAGGCCAACCACATCCGTTAATGCCGTTTCTGTTTAAGTAGTGGCGGTCTCAACCTGCTTAGATTTTCCCGTTCCGCCCGCGGACCCAGCCAAGCAAAATACATTCCTGCGCGCTGTAATACGTCCCGAGAACCAGAACGCCCGAGTATGGAAGCGGCTGGATGAACTTATTCATCGCCAAAAGCGAGTCACTGATGACAAAGAAGAGCGCACCAAACAAGACCGTGCGATTTTCAAGCGTTGGCGCTGCCTTGTAGCGGGCAGCAGCAATCATCGCCATCGTTAGAATCACTGTGAGATAGAGCATCACAGGAGCCACAAGTCCTCCGGCGACCCCACCCGATTTGATGAGCCAGGTAGCCATTATGGCACCGAAGAGCACGAGCGGTACCGATGCGGCCACATTCCAAGCACTTGGGCCAGACTTCATAAAGAGGATGCAATACAAGACATGCGCGGTCAGAAAACTGGCCAGCCCTTGGATAAAGAAGCCACTCCACGCGAGAAACGCATCCCCGGCGATCGATGCCGCCCACGCGCAAAGCATCAGGACTCTCAGGTTACGCGGCTGGGCTGCAAAGCGTTGATGCGTAACTAACGTGAGCATTAAGAAGACCATCGCGCCAAGCTTTGCGACTTTGTACGCTACCCCCTCGGATGCAATCGGCCACGGGAGCTGCTCCGAAAACACCGCAAGGATGGCTAGCAGGTGAAAAATGTCCATCAGGCGTCGGTGCAGCATGTTACTCGTGATGTTCACACACCCTTGCTGAAGTCTGCCACGTGCAGGAATCGTGTGGGTACCCGATGAACCTCGAGTGTGGCACCTTTGCGGCAGGAGATTTCGGAAATGCCAATAACACGACGCACACTGCTTGCGGGAGCTGCTGCCATGACGATTGCACCGGCTGTGGATGCAGCCAAAAAGGACACTTATCTCTACGAACTGCGTGTTTATCACTGCCATCCAGGCCGCGCCGCGGCACTGCACACACGCTTTCAAAAGCGCACGATTGGCATTTTCAAGCGCTGCGGGATGGAAGTCATGGGCTTCTGGGATGTGAATGGCAAGGAAAACGATGTCGTTTACATGGTCCGCCATAAGAACCGCGATGCCCGTGAAAAGGCTTGGAAGGCATTTGGCAAAGATCCTGAATGGGCGCTTGCCGTCAAGGAATCGGAAGAAAAGGATGGCCCTATCGTAGCGAAGGCCGATACCTACCTCTTCAATGCAACCGACTTCTCACCTGCGGTGAAGACGGGTCAGAAAGGCGATGCACGCCTCTATGAGCTCCGTACATACACATCGAGCCCCGGGAACCTTGAGCGCCTCGTACAACGCTTCCGCGGTGGCACCGTCAAGCTGTTCGAAAAGCACGGCATGGAAAACAGTGTTTACGGAACACTGGATGCCGACCAGCCAGCTGCCAAGGAAACGTTGATCTACCTGTTGGTGCACAAGAGCGAAGCCGCCCGTAATGAGAGCTTCAAGAACTTTGGCTCCGATCCAGAGTGGAGAGCACACCTCGCGAAGAGTGAACAGGATGCAGGCGGTCCATTGACGGCACCAGGCGGAGTCAAGAGTGAGCTGCTGAAGCCGACCAGCTACTCCCCGATGCGCTAAGCGGTCTCGCAAAGTGAAAAGCCCTCTACACATGTGGAGGGCTTTTTTGTTGCCTACGTTTTAGACTCATCCACAAAAACAAAAACCTCTTCTATCCTCTTGCCAAACAACGCAGCAATCCGAAACGCTAGCTCCAAACTAGGCTGATACTTCCCGGACTCAATTGAGATAATCGTCTGGCGTGAAACCCCGAGACGATCTGCAAGCTGTTGCTGCGTCATCTCATCCGCGTCAAAACGGCACCTACGCACACTGTTCTTAACGGGCACTTAGGTCGTCCTTCGGTATTCGAAAACCTGCACACCATAATTAGAAAGCTCAGAGATAACCACACAGAGCAGTCCAAGCTGTCCAATAAATACGCCATCCCCTAGAAGCGGGAACATTGGTCTCAATAACGAAGCACCGGTAACTAAAATGAGCACGCAGGAAATCAAGCAGACATAGGCCAGCGTGGATGCTTTATGCCGAATCGCGATGTCGCGTTCATCGGTGACTTGCTTCCTGTCGAGAATGCCGACGATTGCTGCCGGGATACCCGTGATGAACATCTGGGCGATAATCGCCCCGACAAAGGCAATGGTCGCCACACCCAAAGGAGGTGGAACGTTTGATGTCTGCACTAAATACGTCAGAAACGAAAAATACGGGATGTAGACAACCGCGATGGAAACAAGGCAAACCCAGGCGAGGCGTTCATTTGTACACATGATGACAATTAGTACAGTTTTAATTACAATATGTCAAGTAACCTTTACCTTAAGGTCGTAAATCTCGAGACAAACAAAACACCGCTGCTGGCCAACACTAAAAGCATCAAACGTTCAATCTAACGTGCCATTCAGAACTTAGCCCGATGTCTACAATCGTTCGGTTTCACACCATCCGTAAGAAGCACTTAACATTTCCACGATTTACGGTCTCCAGTTCGTGCCTAATTCCAGTCATAATCCGAGTGTATGCAATTCTCAAATTTGAATGAGAGCGTCTCCGTTGTCATTCCTGGCTACAACGTGGCCTCGTACATCGAAGCCAGTCTCGCTTCGGTCTATGCTCAAACACACAAGCCGAGAGAAGTTATCTGCATCAACGATGGCAGTACAGATGACACCCTTGCCGTCCTGCATCGCCTGCAAAACATCTACCCAGACCTCATCGTTATTGACCAGCCTAATGGTGGTGCGTGCTCAGCACGAAA
>CAIYBQ010000582.1 GCA_903924445.1 uncultured Armatimonadota bacterium
GATCGCCAAGCAGGGCATGCGCAACTCAAATGTCCTCGCGATTGCGCCAACGGCAACCATCGCCAATATCATGGGCACCAGCCCGTGTATTGAGCCGATGTACAAAAACCTATTTGTAAAGAGCAACCTGAGCGGTGACTTCGTAGTTCTAAATCCATTCCTGGTGAAGGATCTGAAGTCGCTCGGGCTTTGGACGGCCAAGGTGATCGATGACCTCAAGTACTTTGATGGCGACCTCGAAAGCGTAGAGGGAGTGCCTGAGACCATCAAGGAACGCTACCGTACAGCATTCCAGATTCCGTATGAGTTTGTCATCGATGCGGCTGCGAGGCGTCAAAAGTGGATTGACCAGTCCCAATCTGTCAACCTCTTCCTCGGCTCCCCGGATATGAAGGCTCTCTCGCACATGTACCGTAAGGCGTGGAGGACAGGTCTCAAGACAACCTATTACCTGCGAACACTTGGTGCAAGCAACATTGAGAAGGCGACCGTCGCAGTAAAGCGTAACCAAAGCGGCGAGGGCCAGGCGGAAGAGCTGAAGGTGTTCACGCCGGATGAGAAAGCTGCATGCAGCATTCAGGCGATGCTAAACGGGGAAGCCTGCGAGGCTTGCCAGTAAAACATACACGTGAGGCCAAGTCGGTTGACTTGGCCTTGTGCATTTTAAGCGGCTGTTTTTGACATCCTGCTACATTGCCACCGGAATCAGCCCGCATTATTACGGGCTATTTCTGCTGAATGTGTATAATGCTAACCAATACGGTGCACAAGCACCCGCCTTTTAGGACAATCGCCCTGTGTTGACACCCCGTGCATTAGAAGACCTTTGGAGCCGATTCAAAAATCGAAGCGACCAGCGTGCACGAGGCGCGATCATTGACAATTACACCTATCTCGTGAAAATCACCGCAGGTCGTGTCGTTGCAAATCTTCCTCCCAACATGGATAGGGATGATCTCATCACTGCGGGCTCAATGGGCCTTGTCAAAGCGGTCGATCAGTTCGATAGTGGGCGTCAAGTCAAATTTGAAACATACGCCATTGCATTGATTCGCGGTGCAATCCTTGAAAGCCTACGCGAAGATGACTGGGTACCACGCTCTGTGCGTGAGCGAAGTCGTAATCTGAGTCGCACCATGGTCGAGCTCGAACGGGAGCTCGGACATGCCGCATCGGAAGAACAAATTGCCGAGCGCATGGGCATCTCCACCGAGGAGTACGCTCGCATCGTCTCCGATGTTGGCCGTGGTGCTGTGACATCCCTTGAGGATATTCTTGTTGGTTCCGGCGGGGATGGTGAATCTCTCCACGTCGGCGACATTCTTCCTGATACAGCTGCTGGCCCGACCGATGAAGTTGAAATGCGTGAGCGGGTACGTCAACTCGGTCTTTCCATTGACCGCTTACCAGATCGCGAACGCTTGGTGATCGCGCTTTACTACTACGAAGGACTTACCTTCAAGGAAATTGGTAAGGTTTTGACGGTTTCTGAAAGCCGTGTCTACCAGCTGCACACACAGGCCGTCATCCGGATGCGTGGGTATCTTGGTCGTGATCGGGACCTGTTCCGCGAATCCTGACATAGGTGTCTGTGTTTACGTGACGGTAGTGAGGGATGCAAATGGCTCTTCTTTTGACAATCGCTGCGGTGCATCTTGCCTTTGTTGCACAAGCTGATGTTCCCACATCGCCTTCGGAGCTCTTCCAACGTGCAAGGACAGCCTACGCGCAGGGCGATAGCGCGACTGCTTTAACGCTCATGGAAAAGGTTGTCGCTGCGGAAACAAAGAATGGCGATGCTCTTGGATGGTTGGGCTTTTTGTTTCTACGGTCTGGCGATTCCGCTAAGGCGGTCCCAGTTCTCGAGCGGGCGCATTTACTCAAGCCTGATTCTGCTGAGGTCACAACGAATCTAGCAAATGCCCTGCAAGGCTTACCTACCAAAACTGCCGCACAGCAGACGAAAATTCAACAGCTTTTTGAACAAGCTGTAAAACTTAATCCCGCTGCGAGTGAAGCCTACACTGGACTCGGTTTTGCAGCGTACAGGCAAGGCGATTACGCCAAGGCACTCGTAGCCTTTCGGCGTGTTACTGAACTGAAACCCTCCGATGCTGCAGCGCATTTGAATCTTGGACTTGCCTATACGAGGCGCAGTCAGGACATCGATGCACTTGCGAGCTGTAAGCGTGCAGTGACCATCAATCCAAAATTGACGGCCGGATGGATATCGATCGCGCAGCTCGAACTCAAGGCAAACAAGGCTGCATTAGCCCTCGCCGCATCGCTGAAGGCTGTTGCCCTCGAACCTAGAAACATCGATGCCCTTCTGGTACATGCACAGGCTGCCGTTGCGACGAAACGGGATGACGATGCGCAGGCAACGTACGGTGTCATTGCTGATATCTATGCATCGCCAGATGCACCAGGCGCTCAAAAGGCAGATCCATCAGCCCGCTACAATCAGGGTGTGTTGTTGGTTCGCCTAAACCGCCTTGCGGATGCTCTGGCGGCGTTTGAGTTAGCTGCTCAAATTGACCCTAAGCATGCAGACACATCGCAAAATATCGGAACCGTTCTGTATTCGCTTGGGAGGTATCCGGAAGCGCTGACGAAGTTCCAGGCTGCTGCAGATCTGGATTCAAAGTCAGCTGCAAAGTGGAGAAATGTTGCGCTTGCGGCACGCAAAACAGCGGAGCCTTCGATTGAAATTGGCGCACTGCGTAAAGCCATTGCCTTGGATGCAACCGATATTGTCAGTCGTCAGCTACTTGCACCCGCGCTTGCTGGCTCCGGAAGGTCTGCTGAGGCGATTGGTCTGTATCGCCAGCTCGGCGCGCTCCAACCTAAAAGCGCCGCTCCACTTGTTGCAATGGCGAGCTTGCTCATGAAGCAGGATCAGCTCGACTCTGCATTGACGGCTCTCAAGGATGCCACCGGACGTGAACCGGGAAATGCTGTTGCTTGGAACAACCTTGGCGTTCTCTATGAGCGTCGTGGACAGATAAATGATGCGATTGCATCGTACAAGGCTGCTATTAAGGCAAATCCATCCGATGCTGATGCAAAGGCAAATCTGGCACGGTTCGGCAAGTCGACAACTGGTACGACAAAGCCGTAGGCTGAAAGGTACCAGATGCCATTTGTTATTCTCCTTGCTAACCGGGATAAGGTGGCTGCGTCCGATGCGTTGCTACGCGTCCAGGCAGAGCTTGAGAGACACCACATTGATGTGCGTATCGCATCCCCGGATGCTGTCATCGATACCAATGGAGCGCTGATGCTCGTGGTCTTTGGCGGGGATGGGACGCTCCTCGCCGCTGCCCGGATGTATGCCGATACTGGAGTTCCGATATTACCGATTCATGTCGGACGATTTGGATTCATCACTGAATCCGACAGCACTCAGGTCTGGTCGCACGTAAAGAGTGCCCTTGATGGCGCGCTAGAGGTTCATACACGGGCGATGCTCTACGCATCGGTGGAATGTGAGGGGAAAGTCATTTCTGCCTCTCCTGCGGTAAATGATGTTGTTGTTGCGTGTTCCACACGTAGGCTTGTGGACCTCGATGTGCACGTCGATGGTGACCTTGTGGCAGGCTATGCAGCGGATGGTGTCGTGGTGGCAAGTCCCACCGGGAGCACCGGCTATGCACTCTCAGCGGGTGGTCCGTTGATGCATCCGGATGTTCAGGCGATGTTGATTACGCCGATTGCAGCACACACATTGAGCGCCCGCAGCCTTGTAATACCCATGAGTGGAGTCGTTCAAATATCTGTGCCCATCGGTGGACGTGGTGTCGTGGATGCGACAATTGATGGCCAGGTAACGCTCGCTGTACCTACGGATGGACGGGTCTTCATCCGAAGAAACAGGCATGGCTTAGTACTCGTAAAGGGAATGGGGATGACATTTTACGAGAAGGTTAGGCATCGTTGGAGGTTGGGTGAGCGTCGTATCGCGACGCCGGATCATAACAATACGCATTGACAATGAAATTGCGAACGTGCTAGAATGGCGCGCATTGGCATTTGTCGCAGGACAACCGAAAAGAGGGCACGCACAGTGGCGAAGTCTGGTGGAGCAGTAGCAACGAAAAAGGCAAGTCCCCGTCCCGCACCGGTAAAAACGTACCGCCCAACAGGTGGATCGTTTGTTGGAGTGGATATCGGGACACATGCTGTAAAGCTTGTAGAAGTCACAGGTTCGGGTACCAACCTGAAGGTGACTGGGCTTTCGCGTGAGCGTACCCCGGAAGGACTGGTTGTTCAGGGAGTCATTCAAGACCCTAAGAGCATGGGCCAGTTCATTAAGCAGATGATTGCCAAAAGCGGAATTCGCTCCCGCAAGGCTGTCGTCGCCGTCGGCGGAACGGCTGGAATGGTTGTTCGTGTCGTGGAAGTCCCAAAGATGTCCGCGGGCGAGCTTGCCGACACGATGAAATGGCAGATTGAGCAATACATCCCATTCGCCGCATCCGATGTCGAGATGGCATATCAAAAAATCGATGATGCAGTAGCAGATGCTGATCCTGCTGCTCAAATGGAAGTCCTAATTGCTGTCGCGCAGCGCGATATGGTTTCCGGGCATCTTGAAGCTTTGAAGCTTGCTGGTCTTGATGTGGTTACAGTCGATGTCGAGCCGCTCGCCATCGGGCGTGCATTGTTGGATCTGTCCAAGACGGGCCTGAAGGCAAAGACGACTGTCGTGATCAACATCGGTGCATCAGGAACCGAGGTTGGTATCTACCGTGATGGCGTCCTTCGCTTCCCACGTACGATTCCGCTTGGCGGCGAGGCGTTTACACGTGCGGTGGCTGACAAGCTTTCTTTGTCCCTGGATGCTGCTGAAGACGAGAAGGTCGAACGCGGAGAAGTTTTGCTTGACCTGATTGAGCAGGCACAGGAAGACATTTTTGGCTCGTCCGGTGATGCGGCAGATAATGGCATTTCGTCCCCTTGGGATGTTGACATCTCGGCTCCACTGCCTCCAAGTCTCTTCGGGGATGCAGCACCTGCGGCGCCGGTTGAAGCTGCACCTGTTGAGGAAGTCAATCCGTTCGCAGTAACACCAGAACCTGTGGTGGAATCACCATCGATTCCTGAGCCTGTTGCGCTGACTGCAAGTGAGCAGCGGGTACGTGATGTGTTTATGGCTTTGTTGCCAGTTCTTGGCGAGTTCACGATGGAGCTGCGGCGGTCGGTTGATTACTTCCGTTCCAAGTATCCAACGGAGACAGTTGATCACTTGCTGCTCTGCGGTGGTGGCGCTAATCTTCGCGGATTTGATGCATACTTGGAAAAAGAAATCGGTTTGCCAGCAAGCGTTGCCGATACGTTCGGTAGTGTAAATGTAACTGCGAAGTCTATCGCTGGAGCGCAGCGTACGGCTTTGTCGTCCGCATTTGCTGTTGCAATGGGCCTCGCTGCGCGGGATGCTGTAATTGGCTCGTAGGAACTTTCTGCTTGAATGTTGAATAGTTACGACCGATGATGTATTTGTGGTGGTGAGTCTTGTGTGTGTGACTCGGTTGGATGAGGTGAATAGATGTCAGTGCTTCGCATAAACCTTATGCCTGCATACATTGCAGAGCAGCGGAAAACCAAAGCGGCAGTTGTTGGAACCGTCGCCGGCGTAGTTGCTGTGATTGGTGGTCTCCTTGGCTACCAATTTGGTTATCTTGTGCCATCCGTGAACACGATGATCGAAGAAGCAAACGCAGCTGACTCAGATGCGAAGGCTGTCGAAGCGATTGAGGCAGAGACAAAGTCTACGCTTGCGCTGATAAAGCCGCTTCAAGACAAAGTCAACTTCGTAAAGTCTGTTCAGTTCCACAACGTTCTCGTTCCACAGATTTACCGTAATGTTGCGAAGTATACGTATCGCAAGGTTGAGTACAGCTCGATGGCTGTAAACGGCGATTCGCTTTCGATTAACGCTTACGTGCAAAACCTCTCCGATGTTGGAAAGTTCTACCTGACCCTGTTTGCCAACCCGGATGTGAAGTCTGTTTCAATCAGTGCGTTGCCAGGTTGGCCGAATGCGTCTTCGCAGACAGTCGGTTTACCAGGTGAAGCGCCTTTGGATCCAAACGCCAATGGCTTCCCGCTTCAGGTTTCCGCAAATCTTGTGTTGCCAGTCATTGCTCCGGCTCCTCCAGGAGGGGGGGGTGGTGCAGCTGGCGGCGGGTTTGGTGGCATGATGGGCGGTTCTGGCTCTATGATGGGCGGACCGGGTATGCGTGGTGGCGGTGGCCCGATGATGGGTGCTCCGATGGCGGGCGGTGGTGGAGGCGGTGCAGCAGCGGGCTCCAACGGTGGCGGTCCGCAGGCAGTTGATTAGGTTGCAGGCAGGAAGAGAACCAAGAATATGTCAAAACTGACTCGTCCTCAAATCTTTATTATCGGTGGCGTAACTGCACTGGTATTTGGTTTGGGTGGATATTTTGGATTGATTGATCCGGCACTGAAGCAGCTTGATACTGAGCGCACGCGTCGCGATACTCGCAGGACGAAAGCGGATGAGCGTTCAACGGCTGAGCGTAAGAAAAAAGATGCCAATAAGCAGGTTGCGCAAGCAAAGGCTGACTGGAACGTCTACGAGCGCCGCTACATGCCTGACATCGATGTGTCGAACACCTATTCAGCATGGCAGGACTTGATCAACGAGCAGGTACGTGTTCTTGGTCCAAAGATGCAGAAGTTTCTTGACAGCGATAAGTCTGTTACTAAGCTTCAGGGTAGCTTTGCTTTGCCAGCCGCACCGAGTGACCCAAACGCATCTCTGAATGAGCTTTACGTCTTCACCCCAGGTGGAGTTCAGGTGCAAGGGACGTTCAAAAACATCCTTTCGCACGTGGAGCGTTGGAACCGCTTTGATCGCTTGGTCTTGGTGACTGGATTGACACTTTCCGGAAACTCTCCAAACCTTGTTGGTCAATACAATCTTCAAGTGTTCGAATATACCCATGGTGACCGCACCAAGGCTGTTGCAATCCCACAGGCATCTGGTGGTGCTGGTGGTGCTGGCGGCTTCGGTGGTGGGATGATGGGTGGTTCCGGCTCCATGATGGGCGGAGCAGGCATGCGTGGCGGCGGTGGACCACAGATGGGTGCTGCAATGTCCGGAGGTGGTGCTCCTGCGGGTGGTGGTAGCGCAATGAAGGGCGGAGAGTAATGCTGGGTCAAAGCAATACGATGGAAACAAAACACTTAATTCGTACTGGCCTCATAGCCGGCATACTGGGGTCTACCTTAATGCTATCTGGATGCGGTGGCGAAGAGGCTGCTGCTCCTGCGCCTGTTTCACAGGTCGCTGGCGCTAGGCCTGCAGTCAGCGAAGGTGATATGGAATTGCCTACACCAGCGGCTGGCATGGCTGTCCCTGGTGGGAATGCTGCCGCAGGAGTACGTCCAGCCGGTGGTATTGGTAAAGGTCCCGCTAACAGCTGGGTAACGGCTGCATCTACGGTCAAAGTGGATGAGTCTCTTGTAGCGGCAGGTACCGCTGCTGTTGCGGCTGCTGGTGGACAAGCAGGCGGGATGACCGGTGGGGCTGCAGCTGGTGGTAAGCCTCCTGAGGTCAAGGATGGTCAGGTAGCGTCCGGATTTCGTAAAGACCCGTTCGAATCATTCCTGAAGGTCGTTGTACCTGAGATTCCTGCATACACATTGGCTTTGCCGAGGCGTTTGGCTGCACCTTATGTCCCGCCGGCTCCGAAGGAAACGGATGATCCGCTAAAGACGAAGGGGCCTCTGCCTCCTCTGCCACGGCGTATCGCGGGTGTGATGTATAACGGTGCTATCACCGCAATCCTTGAGACGGGTGATCCATCCGGGGATGTGATGCATCAGGTGATTCGTCCTGGAACGAAAGTTCCATCGGGTGATCCGCTGGCCGGAGAGCTTACCGTCGAATCTATTACGCTAAGGTCATTGGTGTTGCGCGCAGACGATGGCCGCTCCCTTGAAGTCAAGCTGTCTGGCTTGGCACCAGCAGTAGCGGATGCACTTCGCGGGCAGTTTTCCTCAGGTTCCGGAGGCGGAGCAGGTGCCCCAGGAATGGGTGCGGGGATGCCTGGGATGGGTGGTTCTGCTGGCATGGGTGGCCGCGGTAACAAATCCGGTGGTGGCGGACCCGGCGCTTCGTTGTAGAATGTGACTTGTTGTGAGATGTTGGTGAGGTGACAATATGAACGTTACTCGTATTTTAGCAATCGGACTTGGTTTGGTTGGTGTTGTGGCTGTTGCGCCGACGACTGCGTACGCACAGCAGGAACGCAATCCGAATTCGATTACGTTGGATCTCAAGGATGCTCCTATCCGAACAACCTTGGAAATGGCTTTCAAGCAGGCTGGGATAACCAACTACGTTATAGATAACAATGTTGCTGGTTTTGTCACAATGACAATCACTGATCAGCCATTTGAGAATGCGCTGAAGCTGATCATGCGTGCAGCGACAGTCCCATTGACGTACATCAAGGAAAACAATGTTTACATTGTGAAGCCTCGCCAGATTTCGCTTAATACGTTGCCGGCGACACCTGATATTTCTCAGGAAGCGCCAGCGACAAACAACGTCTCGTTCGAGCGCATCCCATTGACCTTTATTGACCCAATCGACCTAATGGGTGCATTTGGCAACATCCTGTACATTCGTCAGTTCAACCGTTCCGGCGGTGGCATGGGTGGCGGCATGGGTGGCATGGGTGGCGGCATGGGTGGCATGGGCGGCGGCATGGGTGGCATGGGCGGCGGCATGGGTGGCATGGGCGGCGGCATGGGTGGCATGGGCGGCGGCATGGGCGGCGGCATGGGTGGCATGGGCGGCGGCATGGGTGGCATGGGCGGCGGCATGGGCGGCATGGGCGGCGGCATGGGTGGCATGGGCGGCGGCATGGGCGGCATGGGCGGCGGCATGGGCGGCTTCGGCGGCGGTCGCAACTTCTAAGTTTACGAATTCTCGAGGTGGCCACTCATTAGTGGCTGCCTCGGTTGCACGTCAAGTGACGTGCGCATCCGTTGGGAGGACATGTAATGTTGAATCCAATGCCGCGTAGACGGCAAGGTTTGTTACTCGCTGCAGCATCTGCTGTGGTTCCGTTTATGTTGTGCGCACCATCGTTCGCACAGGCAACAGCTGATGCGCGTACGGTTTCCATCGAACTTCGCGATGCCCGTATGGAAGAAGCTATTACGGCGCTCACCGGAAAGTCCGGGGTAAACGTTGTTGTTGTCCCTGGCAACTACAATAAAGTGACGCTCAACATTAATGAACTTCCTCTTCAACGCGCCCTCAAGGCTATCGTTGAAGCAGCAGGCGGTCAGATTGAAGATGCTGACGGCATCACATACATCCGTCCTGCAGCAGTCAAGGTTGATACCAAGGCGGAGCCAAAGGTTGAAGCACCTGTTGTTGCTAAGCGAGTTCCGATGATCTGGTCGAAAATCGACATCAAGTTCATTGCTCCACGTGACCTTGTAAAACTATTGAACAACCCTCAGGGAACTGAGTTGTTCAAGTATGACATCAAGCTGCCAGACATGATGCCTAAGGCACTCGGTGGCGCTCCAGCACAGTTTGTAACGACTCCTGGCTTGAATCCATTTGCACCTCAGGGTGGAAACGCGTTCGCTGGTTCTCCGATTACTGAACCTACACTCGATGTTGCTGGGCAGCGCGGCGGCATGGGTGGCATGGGCGGCGGTATGGGTGGCATGGGCGGCGGTATGGGTGGCATGGGCGGCGGCCGTGGTGGTGCTGGTCAAGGCGGCGGTAACAACGGTGGTGGTGCTGGTGGCGGATTTGGTCAGGGACAAAACGGCCAAGGCGGACAGCTTCTCCCAGATGGCATCCGTAACCTGATTTCCGGTGATGGCGATAACTCTTTGATTGTTCAGGGTGAGCCACAGGCCATTGAAGAACTCAAGTCCATTGTTCGGTTCCTTGATGTTGCACCTAAGCAGGTGATGATCAAGGCTGAGTTTGTAACAGTCAACATCAACGATGCGCAAGGTTTCGGTATCGACTGGAAGATCACTCCAGCTGGTAACCTCGATGTCAACATTGCTCCTACAACGTTCAATGCTGCACCTAGCGTAACGGTTGCATATGCATCCGGAAATGCAGTGGCTGCTCTACGTGCCGCAGCGACGAAGAATACATCAAATATCCTTCAGGCTCCGATGATTACGACGAGTAACAACCAACCTGCATCGATCTTCACCTCGCTGACAACCACGATCTTTATCAACCAACAGGTTGTTACAGCATTCGGGTCTTTTACGCAGACGTTGCCTGTTCAGATTCCAATCCAAAGTGGACTTCAGGTTCAACCGCACATCAACGGCGATGGCACGGTCAGCATGTTCCTGACACCTCAGCTCTCGTCCTTCCGTGTGGTTCCTGGTGTGGGCTCTGCTCCATCGTTTGAAACCAGCACCCAGTTCCTTACGACGTTCCGACGTCTGAAGACTGGCGAGACGATGGTTCTCGGCGGATTTATCACCAACCGTGAAGATAAGAACGAAACACGCGTTCCATTGCTCTCCGATCTCCCGATCATCGGTAACCTGTTCACACAGAAGTCCAAGTCCAGCAACGGACAAGAGATTCTTGTGTTCATCACCCCAACGATTCTTGAAGATCCAGGCTCCTCCACAGGTGGAACCAGCCTCTAGGCTGGGTACCTCCTCGTAAACTAAAAGGCATCCGCTAACGCGGATGCCTTTTTTCTTTGTAATCCGAAACGCGTCACTGTTATCTGACTGGTGACTACGAAGTGACAAGTCAGTGAGAGTTGTGGAAATGATGTCGTCATGGCTACAGGAACAGTCAATGTTTTTAAAACATTGCCATATTGATCCGTCTGACAAAGACGCGGACAACGAGGCATGTCCTGATGAGGGCCAATTCCAATGCTAACAACATCGAGACTCCCAAAGCCTTTCTGCCGCTGAGATAATATGTAGAACTATGTTTCGATTCCTGACTGCTGGAGAATCTCACGGACCCTTGATGACCACCATCATCGAAGGATTGCCCGCCGGATTGAGTGTTGTTGCTGCTGACATTAATGCCGATCTCGCCCGTCGCCAAGGTGGTTATGGACGAGGTGCCCGTCAGAAGATTGAGACTGACGCAGTCGAAATCACCGCTGGGGTCCGCTTTGGCAAGACATTGGGATCTCCTGTAACGCTTTCTGTGCGAAACAAGGATTGGATGAATTGGTCAGGGCGGATGCAGATCGAACCCCTCGATGAACACTCGCAGCCTATTCCGGCCGTGACGATTCCACGGCCTGGGCATGCGGATTTCGTGGGGATGCGAAAGTATAACCATGACGACCTCCGAAATGTCCTAGAACGCTCCAGTGCCCGAAACACCGCGACGCTTGTGGCTGTCGGTGGCATTGCTAGAGGGTTTCTTCGTACATTTGATATCGATGTCGTTTCACACATCGTGCAAATAGGTTCCGTTAAGTCGGAGTACTCCGGTGAGCTCACTGGTGCTGCCGTGCGCGAGAAAGCTGCTGAAAGCTTAGTCTCGTGTATATGTGAAACCGCTTCGGCCCAAATGATTTCGCTTATCGACAGCGCGAAGCGTCGTGGTGACACCCTGGGCGGCGTTTTTGAAGTCGTGGTGTTCGGTCTCCCTATTGGACTCGGATCCTATGTCCACTGGGATGAGCGGATCGATGGCCGGATTGGGCAGGCGATTCTCAGCATCAATGCAGTCAAAGGTGTTGAAATAGGTCTCGGGTTTGGAGTTGCAGCCCTTCCTGGGTCACAGGTCCACGATGAGTTTGCAGTAGATGACACTGGCCATGTGCTGCGGCCAAGTAACCGGGCTGGCGGGACTGAAGGCGGCATCACGAATGGACAACCTCTGGTTGTGCGTGGAGCGATGAAACCGATTGCAACCCTGATGCGGCAGCTTGGGAGCGTAAACCTTCAAACCGGACAGGCTGCGCCGGCATTTGCAGAGCGCTCTGATGTCTGTGCGGTTCCGGCAGCAGGAGTCATCGCTGAGGCGATGGTCGCTATCGTACTTATGGAAGCCTTCCTCGAGAAGTTCGGTGGTGACTCTATGGCCGAGATTCAGCGTAACTATGATGCGTATATTGCCGCTCCTTTTGGTGCGGTGGTGGCTTAGATTTCTGTGGTTACGCTACGGGATAACAAGCGGAACATCGTCCTTGTTGGATTCATGGGATGCGGAAAGACAACGATTGGCCGACAGCTTGCGGCAAGGCTTGAGTTTGGGTTCACGGACACCGATGCATTGATCGAAGCGCGGATTGGTGGCACGATTCCCGACTTCTTTTCCAAACACGGTGAAGAAGCCTTTCGTGACATCGAAAGCGAAGTCATCGGCACTGTTTCCAACTTGGCAAATCAAGTCATCGCGACGGGTGGTGGAGCAATACTTCGGGACAGCAACCGGGCACAGCTGTGTGCAGACAACTCTGTTGTGTGGTTGACCGCACGCCCCGATGTTGTCGTGGCGCGAACAGAGCGTCGACGTGGATTGCGGCCGTTGTTGAGCACTAGTGAGGATCCGCTTGAACGCGTTTTGAGATTTCTTGCGATTCGTGGGCCTCTCTATCAGTCGATAGCGGATGTCATCATCGACACATCAGATCGCCCCGTACACCGTGCGGTCGGTGACATAGTGCGAAAGTGCGTCCTGCCTTACCGCTCAGGAGAACCAGCTAAGTGAGCGATGTAGCCACTGTGGATGTTGCATTTGCCGATGGCCGTAGCTATGTGATTTCGATCGCCGATGGCCTGCTTGACGATTCCACGATCAGTACCGGCGTGGATGCAAGCCACGCGGTCGTGATCACCGAACAGGCGATTGCAACACTTGGGCCAACTGGGCCGTTCGCACGTACGATTGCCAACCTGAAGCGACGCGGAATACGTGTGGACACGATCACCTTTACCGGAGGTGAAGACCGGAAAACCATGGCTACTGTCATTGAAATCATGCAGCAGCTCTATGCTGTTGCTGGTCTCGATAGAAAGTCGATGCTGGTTGCTGTTGGTGGAGGGGTTATCGGCGATATTGTCGGTTTTGTTGCCGCGATTTACCTCCGGGGACTGGCATTTGTTCAAGTGCCAACGACATTGCTTGCGATGGTCGACTCATCCGTTGGAGGAAAGACGGGCGTTGACTTTGAGCAGGGTAAGAACCTTGTCGGGGCATTCATTCAACCAGCCGCTGTGTGGGTGGATACATCGATGCTGGCCACGCTTCCACACCGTGAGCTCGCGGCAGGCATGGCTGAAGTCATCAAATATGGCATCATCGCCGATCCTAAGATCCTTACGCATTGCCAAGAACTTCCAGTTGAGACAGCCGCCTATCTTGATATTGTGACCCGAAGCTGTGAGATTAAGGCCGCGATCGTGATTGAGGATGAGCACGAGACATCCGGTGCACGCGCAACCCTCAACTTTGGACACACTGTCGGGCATGCCCTTGAGGGACTGACTGGTTATCAACGCTATAAACATGGAGAAGCAGTGGCCATCGGGATGGTTTCCGCCGCTCACATCGGGATTGCTGCTGGACTTACACCACCCGTGATCCTCGAAACGCTCCTCATATCACTTAGGGCTCTCGGGTTGCCGATCGACCTCCCCGGTGATATTTCCAATGAAGCCATCATAGGGCTGACGTCCCGTGACAAAAAGGCATCCGCTGGTGTTGCCCGTTATGTCATCGCACGTGATTTTGGCCGGATGGAGCTGCATCAGCTCCCATTCGATGTGATTACGGCAGGACTTGAACGACACCGGAGTGCAGGAAGCAAAAATGTCTGAGCGGATAACCACTGGAATCCTCATCATGTGGATGATTTTTGCAACATTTGTCTTCTTTTCACCGTATTTGGGTGTGGCGGTACCGATGCCAGTGGCGACAGCCATCTATGCCCTAATGTTGGTTGGAGGCATTGTTCGGGTACTACTGATGTGGCTACGCAGCCGCAGTGGGACGATTAAGCAATCATGAACGATGGAGTTCGGGATGACAGTAACCTGCCTCCGATGTCACTTGGCATTCTGAGCGAGCGCTACGACCTGCTTGATGATTTCGGAACATCACCGCTGTTTCGTCATTTTCGTGCAAGGGATATGCAAGAAAACACGCTGGTTTCGGTCAAGCTTTTGCGCTCGATTATGCGTGAGTATCCCGATGTGTTTGATGCGGTAAAGGTATCGGCGCTCACACATCTCTCACTGCGATCGGATCACATCGCGCAGCTTCTCGATGTTGGTGAAGATCCGGAACATGGACTCTTTGTGGTGGAGCAGTTTGTTCGCGGTGTCGACTTGGGTGACCGTATCCAGCGCTCTGCTCTGCCGATGCCAATCACGATCATCAATCTGTTGCTGCCCATTGTTGCGGCGCTTCAAGAGGCGCATGCGCAAGGTGCGGTCCACGGCGGGGTTCGCCCTGACAACATCATCATTGGTCTCGATGGCAAAGCCGTGCTGGCTGGGTGGGCGTGCGCTTCCGGGTTACATCGCCTCGCACAGCGCACGACATCGGTAGAACTCGCGATCGCACGCTATGCTGCTCCAGAGACAGCAACGATTCATAGCTGGACGCCATCATCGGATATTTACTCGTTTGGTGTTGTCCTCTATGAGGCTCTGACGGGTGAGCTTCCGTTTACTGGCGAGGATGTGGTTGAGCTCGCGACCCGGCATGCGACATCGATTCCTGTAGCGCCATCGACCATCAATCCCGCCGTTCCCAAGGTGATCGATAACCTGGTCCTTCAGTGTTTGATGAAGTCACCATCTGAGCGGATTCCATCGGCATCCGCCCTGTACCAGCAGTTAGTTCAGGTTGGAGATGCTCTCCGGGCCGGGCGCAGCTACGGAGGTTCGGATCAGGCCACGCCGGTTGTGGCAAGTCCGGGAGTCCCCTATGGGGCGATGAGTCCTAAGTCACAGAGTGCCAGGTTCAGCGATTCGTGGAGTGATGAAATGGCTAAGCGACGTTCCACCACGGTTGTAGATGACGACGATGATAATGATGTTGATGATGGCCGTTACGCCAAAGCAAATGCCACCGCATTGAAGCAGCGTAATGCGAGTATCTGGGCGATGCTTGCGGCATCCTTTGTCCTCCTTGGCAGCATCGTTGGCGTTGTACTTCTGATACGTCCGTACCTGATGCCCGCCGAGATTATCCTTGTACCGGCACTCAAGGGGAAGACCCTTACTGAGGCACAAGCCCTCGCTGATGAGCGTGGGTTTAAGGTGGAGATTGTTGACCGTAAGAACAATCCTGATGTGCCCAAAGATGTCATTTACCAGGTGCGTGAGGCAGAAGGTCAGGCGGTTCGTCCGGGGAGTGTGATTGCGATTTGGGTGAGCGATGGCCCTGAAATGGTACCCGTTCCCGACTTGCGTGGAAAGACAATCGGTCAGGCGAAGCGTGCGCTCGAAGAGGCTGGGTTTTTGCTTGGTGGAACGACGAAGAAACGCGACTTTGCAGAGGCCGGCTCGGTTATCGATCAGAGTGTCGTCGGTGCAGACTCGGCTCCAAGAGGCGCGACGATTGATATCGTGCTTTCAGCTGGAGATGAAGTCATTCCAGGTGATCAGCCTGATCCAGCTGTGACAACTCCGACGACGCCCGGGTCATCCGATGCGACCTCAGGCCAGACGACTGACCTTCCGCCTGCCGATTCCGAGAATCCCCGCTGGTTCCGCATACCTTACTCCGTACCTGATGATGGTGCTGAGCATCACATCCGTGTTGATGTCGAAGAAGAAGATGAAAACCGGACGGTTTATGAAAAGAAGCATAAAGCCGGGGAAAAGGTAAAGGTCGAGTTCGAGGTTAAGTCGATGAAGCGGAAGATACGGCTGTTCGATAATGACCAGCTAAAGGGAGAGGTTGAATAACCGAATGCACAATACGCCCATCGAGCTGGCACCCTCGTTGCTCGCGGCAGACTTTTCCGCATTTGGGGATGCCGCCCGGCGGTGTCTTGCAGCCGGGTGTACATGGCTGCACATCGATGTGATGGATGGGCACTTTGTCCCAAACCTGACCTTTGGACCACCACTCGTTAAGGCTTTGCGGAGCCGCGAAGTCGATGCTGTCCTTGATGTCCACCTTATGGTTTCCGAGCCGGAAAAATGGATTCAGCCATTCCGGGATGCTGGTGCGGATGCATTGACCATCCATGCCGAAGCAACGATTCATTTACATCGGGTCCTACAACAAATCCGCGCAACGGGTGCACTCTGCGGTGTTGCGATCAACCCCGCCACGCCAATTTCTGTGCTTGAGCATGTTGGTGACTTGCTCGACATCGTTCTCGTGATGACGGTGAACCCGGGTTTTGGTGGTCAAAAGTTCATCGGAGCTGTCGCTGAGAAAGTCAGTCTGCTTGCTGACTGGCGTGAGGAAAATCAGTTCAGGTTTCGGATTAGTGTGGATGGCGGTGTGGATGCATCCAATGTCCGGAGTCTGGTCACCGATGGTGCATCGATTCTCGTCGCGGGTTCAAGCATTTTTGGGCACGAGGATGGCATTGAAGGTGGAGTCAATGCCCTCCTCAAATCCTTGGAGTCATAACACGTGCAAGTTGCTCTGGCGGTGGTTTTTGTGATGTCGGTGATCTTTGCCGTGCGAGGATATCCATCGGGCTACGGGGCACTCTCAAAGCGCTCACGCCTCTATAGGACCGCAGCCCTTGGGTTGTTGATTCTGTTGATCATCGTGGCCTTTGTTGGGTTTTCTTTACCGCTTGATGGCCCTAGAAAGCTGATTGCCTTCCGGCAGCTTAGTATTTTGCTTGTCTCAGTGATGCTTGCGCTGAGTCTGGTGTGTGCGGCTGGATTAGATGCCCTGGAGAGTTATTCGGTCGTTCGCCGGCAGGAGCGCCTCGCAAATCAGAGAGTCGCAGAAGACCTTCGCTCCCAGCTGCAGGAGCACAAGGAGCGGGATTCACTTGACGGCTAATGCGGTGGACAGCGAATGGATGCGCCTGGCGTTGCGGCTCGCTCTGAAAGGCCGTCCACACCCAAACCCTCCCGTTGGTGCGGTCGTTGTTAAAGGCGATGTTGTACTTGCTCGAGGCTGGCATGATGGCCCTGGAACACCGCATGCGGAGCATATGGCACTTGCGAGCTGCATTGGTGATGCTGTGGGCGCTACGCTTTATGTGACGCTCGAGCCCTGTTGTCACACGATTGGACGCGATGGAGGCCAACGCATTCCATGCTGGCAACGCTGCGTGGATGCCGGGATTACACGTGTCGTGATTGCTTGTGAAGATATCGACCCGCGAACGGCTGGTATGGGTATTCAGCAGCTCCGCGACAGTGGCATTCATGTCGATGTCAGACTTCTCCATAACAAGGCTGTGTATCAACAGCGAGGCTTTCGAAGTATCCAAGCCACAGGGCGGCCATTTGTCATCCATAAAGTGGCGACGACCTTGGATGGCCACACGGCATGCGAGGGTGGGGATTCGCGGTGGATTACATCGGAGCCGGCGCGTAAAGCTGTCCACCGCCTCCGTGCCGCCTGTGATGCCATTATCGTTGGGGTTGGTACAGTCATCGCGGATGACCCTGAGCTCACAGTGCGCAGTGTTTCTCTACCAAGTGGTCGGCAGCCCCGTGGGGTTGTCTTTGACCGGACACTTCGAATGCCGCTTTCGGCGAGAATTGTACGACCAGGGACGGTGATTGTTACGACGACAGCCGCCCCAAAGGCATCGATGACCGCTCTGCAAGACAAGGGATGTCACATTTTGACATTGGATGTAGATAGGTACACAGTGGAGAACATTTTGCCGTTACTTGCTGATCTGGGGCTAGGAATTGTTTTACTGGAAGCGGGTGGGCTGCTGACGGGTTCCTTTTATCGGGCTCGCTGCGTGGATGAAGTGAATTGGTTTCTTGCGCCGAAACTTGTCGGTGGTGGAAGTGCACCGGTTGGTCTGGCTGGCTCGCCTCTTGCAACACGTATGAACGGTGCAATTGAGTTGACGCAGATGCGGATGCACAGGTATGGTGTAGACGTATTGATTACAGGACGGCCTGTGTGGGAAGGACGGGAGGCAGAAATCTGATGTTCACTGGCATTGTCGAAACAACCGGAAAGGTAACACGTATCGACCGACTGAGTGAGTCAGTCCGCCTGAGCGTCGCTGCCGGACGTGTATCCGAAGATGTCGCCCTGGGAGACTCAATCTCTGTCAATGGCGTGTGTCTGACCGTCGTGTCTATCGATGCCCCTGAGCTCGTCTTTGATGCCGTCTACGAGACGCTGCGTAGGACAACGCTTGGCGCATTGTCGGTCGGAGATGTGATCAATCTTGAGCGTGCAATGGTAGCCAATGGCCGCTTTGGCGGGCACATTGTCCAAGGGCATGTGGATGGCGTAGGACGTATCGCATCCATGCGGCCCGTTGGGAATGCATGGCAGGTCCACATCGATGTCGATGCAAACCTAATGCGCTACATCGTTGAAAAGGGCAGCATTTGCATCGATGGAATTTCGCTTACCGTAGCCGATGCCGGGCACTCCAGCTTCTCGGTCAGCGTCATCCCGCATACTTGGGAAAACACTACTCTTTCATCACGTCGCGCTGGCGATTCGTTGAACATCGAGTGCGACATCATCGGAAAGTACATCGAGCGCCTCATGGGCTTCTCTACCAGCACGAATGTTGCGGCACCTGTTTCCATGGACATGTTGGTTCGTAGTGGGTTTGCAACTGAAGTGGCTACTGAAGCGTGGTAAACGACGCAGATATCCCGTTTGCGACCATTGAGACCGCTATATCAAAGCTTAGAGCCGGTGGAATTATCATCTTGGTGGATGACGAAGACCGGGAAAACGAAGGCGATTTCGTGATGGCCGCTGAGTTCATCACCAGCGAAGCTATCACCCTCATGACGCGCGAGGGAAGCGGCATCATCACTGTCCCAATGGAGCAGCGCCGCCTGGATCAGCTGGGGTTGGACTTGATGGTCCTCGAAAACACGGAGTCGCTTCGGACTGCGTTTACGGTTACCGTTGATGCCGTTGCGGGTACGACGACCGGAAGCAGCGCTCATGACCGTGCTCAGACGATCCGGATGTTGGCAAACCCTGTCTCGGCAGCCAAGGACTTTAACCGCCCCGGTCATGTCAATCCCCTAATGAGTCGCCAAGGCGGTGTTTTGAAGCGCCCAGGCCACACGGAAGCTGCTGTTGACTTCATGCGTCTCAGTGGGCTGCAAACCGTTGGTGTGATTAGTGAGATTATGGGAGATGATGGCGAGATGTTGCGTCTCCCTGCGCTTGCCGAACTGGCAATCCGCTTGGATATGCCATTGGTCTCGATAGCCGACCTTATCGCGTACCGCCGCCGGACGGAAAAACTGGTTCGCCGCATTGCGACAACCAAGCTCCCTACACTTTATGGCACATTTACAACGCATGCTTACCTCTCAGATGTTGATGACAACGAGTACTTGGCGTTATGCATGGGAGATATCACGGGGGATGAGCCGGTTTTGACCCGCATTCACAGCTCGTGTGTGACCGGAGACTTGCTGGGATCGCTGCGCTGTGACTGTGGTGATCAGCTTGATCTAGCATTGGCTAAGATTTCATCCGAGGGCCGGGGTGTGCTCCTGTACATCGAACAGGAAGGCCGCGGCATTGGCCTCGTCAACAAAATGCGTGCCTACGCGCTGCAGGATGAAGGCATGGATACATTGGATGCGAATCTTCGCCTAGGATTTCCGGCGGATGCGCGCGACTATGGTATCGGTGCGCAGATTTTGGTTGACCTTGGGCTTAAGCGCCTGATGTTGATGACGAATAACCCCGCCAAGCGCGATGGCATTGATGGCTTTGGTCTGGAGATCACGGAGCGAGTTCCGCTACCGATTGAGCCGAATGAGTATAACCGGGCCTACATGGAAACGAAGCGCCGCCGCATGGGACATCTTCTCTTCGATGCATCCAATCCCAACGACGTCTAAGTATTTCATTTGTTGTTAGGTGCATAGGTTTGTCAATACTTTTTCAGATTGAAGGAGGAACAAACCCGGAGTATCGAATCGTATGTTAAGTACGCATGTCCTCATAACCACTCCAACACGGAGCGGTCCCCGGTTCAGTCCTGAACCGGGATTTTTTTTATTTTAAGGGGATGGTTATTCTCCAAAGCAATCCACCTTAGCCGTTTGATGGATACCGTCCAGTCAAATGAAAACAACCACCCGGCGCCTGCTGGTGGTTTCAAAAGTTGAAGTGATTCACGATCTCGCGCAGACGGCACGCGACACGAAATGTGACCCCTTTGCGACATCGAAAACGGACCCCTTCGTTTAGCATCAATGTTGTTGACGACACTCGATTCAATCAAAATGAAAACAACCACCCGGCGCCTGCTGGGTGGTCATTCATATTGTTGATGCCTTGGACTACACGATCTCGCGCAGGCGGCCCTTCTTCGCTTCATTCCTTAGTTTCTTCAGGGCATGCTGCTCAATCTGACGTACACGCTCACGGGAAATGTTGAGCTGTTCGCCAATCTGCGCCAATACCAACGCATCGTCGCCATCAAAACCATAGCGCAACCGCATCACACGGCGCTCACGCTCATCAAGCGAATTCAAGATGTTATCGACTTCCTGAACCATCTCGACATCCAAGAGAGTTGACTGCGGATCTGGAGCGTTGCGATCTGTAAGGAGGGATCCGAGGGATGTGTTTTCTTCGTCGCCTACGGGTAAGTCAAGCGAAATTGGGTCCTGCGTAGTGTTGAGGAGAGCCTGTACTTTACGCACAGAAAGTCCTGAGCGCTCAGCGATGGTTTCGTGGGTGGGTTCATCACCAGTCTCTCGGCGGAGCTCTGCCTTTACACGGTCCAATTTACGGAGGGACTCGGAAACGTGAGCCGGGAGGCGGATTGCTTTTGCCTTGTTATCTACGGCACGGCCAATCGCCTGGCGAATCCACTGGGTGGCGTACGTACTGAAGCGGAAGCCACGGTCCGGATCATAGCGCTCAGCGGCCGTCATCAGGCCAATCGCACCCTCCTGAACTAAGTCCTCGATTGGGATACCACTTGCACGATATGCCTTCGCAATAGAAACAACAAGACGCATGTTTGACTCGACAAGGCGATGTTGGGCACGTCGCCCCTCAAGACCACCAATCTTTACCTTGCGTGCGAGGTCCATCTCCTCCTGATGATTCAGCAGGCGGGCACGAGTCAGGCGTGTGATGCCGTGATGATGCTCATCGGCAGCACCTTTTTGGTGGGTGGGTGTAGTTACGCGATCTTGTTCCATCGTGTCTGACTTCAGTTCAGCCCTTGGCTTGAGATTCCAGAAATACTGGATTTGACCCCGTATTCAATACAGGCTACCGTAAATCCTGCTAGCACACTATTATTTTTATTTGATAGTCATTGCTACTTGAATTTGATTAAAGCATGACAACGGTACTGAATGCTTGTCGATGAATAACGTTGCGGATTCTTTCACACCTTTGCCTATTGAATTGGGTTACCAACAGCGAATGAGTCTCCCTGATACGTACAGGCAAAAACTAGGATGGAGGCAGTATATAGGCGTGGTGTGCGACCTATATTGAATGTATCAGATGTCCGGAAAGTACATTACATTAATGCGTTAAGAGTAATCGTGGATGATTTGCCTTTTGACTTGGGATTACTTTGATCCGATGAACGCTTGTTAAGACAGTGGAATGATTCACACCAGTCGCAGCGTGGATGTCGACCAACGTTAGCCGTAAGACTTCGGCAGGTTCACTAGGGCTTGTTGGTTGCGAAAAAGCTTTCGACATCCGGGATATTGTGGGTAAGCGGGGCAGGCGGAAGGTCGTTTAGAAGCATTCGGCCATAGCGCTTCGTCACCAGCCTGCTGTCGAGGATGCCAACAACACCGGTATCCGTGACTGTCCGTAAAAGCCGTCCAAATCCCTGCTTCAGACGAAGACTTGCACTAGGAAGCGACCATTCCAGAAAGGCATCCCCGCCGGCGTCCTTGATACGCTGTTCCCTTGCGCGCTGCGGCGGCGTGTCCGGGATCGCGAAGGGCAGCTTATCGATGACGACGAGCGATAATGCATCGCCTGCGATATCAACGCCTTCCCAAAAGCTATAGGTTCCTAGGAGCACTGCATTCTGTGTTACACGGAACTCACTGAGGAGACGCCCGCTGGGTTTGTCGCCTTGTACGAGCAGTGGCCACTTGGTGTCTGCAAAGCGATCCCGCGCCTGCTGTAGCATCCTGTGACTCGTAAAGAGCAGGAATGCCCGTCCATTGGATGCGTGGACCAAGTCCTCCATGATGTCAAGCATCCGAGATGCGTATTCATTGGATGCATCCGGGGGAGGTAGGTGCTTTGGAATGTAGAGCAGGCTGTTCGCGGTGAAGTCAAACGGTGAGCCTTGCCGGCATTCGATCACCGATGACCGGTTGAGTCCAAGGCGAAATCGTACATCATCAAAGCGCCCAAGCGTGGCAAGGGTTGCAGATACAAAAACTAAGCGCTTGGTGCGGGCCAGCAGTGCACTTTCCATCGCATCCGAGATGAAGTGTGGTGTCTCGGTGAAGGTGACTGAAATCGATGTCGAGGCACCCCGTGGTTCCTTCACGGTAAACCAGTTGAATGCAGCCGTCTTTGGCGCATCTGATGCAGCCTGCTCCAGCTCCCGGGCCGCCCTGGTTGCCATCCGGGAAAGGCCAAACGCACGGTCTTGTTCTGGGCCTTGTATCGATGCCTCCGCAATGGCATCCAAATCCTTTCCAAGGCGTTCGAGGTTTTTGACAAGTGTGTTCCGGGTGGTTGCAAAGGAGGTGGATGCCTCTTCGGTCTCCCAGGCTTCACTCAGAAAGGCTTCTCGGTTCCCAAGGATGGCGAGCGGTGTGACCAGATGTTGATGTAGCTGCTCGATTTCCATCAGGAGCGCAGGGTTTGTGGCACTGATCCGCTTACAGCGGCTCATCAGGCGAGGCACGCGTCCGCTTGTCCACTCGACACCAAAATTTCGCGTCGCAGTTTCATCCACATGGTGTGCTTCATCGAAAACAACGGCATCGTAGTCTGGAATGAGGTTCATTCCGGGTGCATTGGCTGAGAGCTGCCGGAGTTTGAGGTCAGTAAAGAACAACGCATGGTTGACAACTAGGAGGCGGGAACCAGCCGCTTCTTCACGGGCTTTATAGAAAAAGCACTTCCCGATGTAGCGGCAGTCTTTCCCCCGGCAAGAGTCCGGATGGCTACTGACATCATGCCAGTTGCCGAAGATGAACGGGAGGTCTGCGACATCGCCCGTCTTAGTCTCTTTCGACCAGTGTTGGAGCTTGATAAAGCCGGGGTCTATATCGGCGAGGAGGTCTGCTGCTGCGACATCCATCTCCTGATGACAAAGATAGTTCTGGCGGCCCTTGAGGACAGCGTAGGTGATGTCGAGGCCGAGCACAGCTAGGACAGCAGGGATGTCCTTTTCGACGAGCTGCGTTTGCAGCGCGATGGTGTGGGTGGAGATGACGGCGGTTGTGCCATCATTTTTGGAGAGCCAGTGAAGCAGAGGAACGAGGTAGGCTAGTGTTTTGCCAACGCCTGTGCCGGCTTCTGCAAGGCAGGGTACGGATTCAGTGAGCGAGTGGGATATTGCATCCGCAAGGGTTTGCTGTTGCTCGCGCGGGATGAATCCGGGGAATTGTTTAGCGAACGGACCTGAGGCTGCGAGAAGACTCGCAGCCTTGGATTTGCGTTTAGTTTCCACCCAGTTCGGGACCGAGCAGATGGCATCCCGAGTCGATATGAATGACTTCGCCGGTGATTGCGCGGCTCAGGTCAGATGCGAAGAAGGCGCAGGTATCACCAACTTCATCCGGATCAGTTGCCTTCCGCAGTGGTGCAACCTCTGGAATACGCTTGTACATATCGCGGAAGCCAGCGATTCCAACGGCGCTCGCGGTTAGCGTCATGCCAGGTGAGACAGCATTGACACGAATCTTCTGCGGACCGAGGTCATCGGCCAGGTAGCGCACAGTTGCTTCAAGAGCGGCCTTAGCCACACCCATCACATTGTAGTTTGGAACGACACGCTCGGAGCCAAGGTAGGTCATCGTGATGATAGAGCCACCGTTTGGCATGAGTGGCGCCGCAGCACGGCTGGCTGCAACCAATGTGTACGCGGACACATCCATTGCCAGCGCAAAGCCATCCTGGCTGGTGTTTGAAAACCTGCCTGAGAGCTCATCGCGCTTCGCAAATGCGACAGCATGAATCATGAAGTCAAGATTATCGGTGAGGGCGGCAACCTGCGTATGCAGTGCTTCCACCTGTGATGCGTCGGTCAGATCACATGGAGCGACCAGTTTGACTGCATCACCAAGGGATGCCGCGAGTGTACGAACATCCTTTTCTTCACGATCACCCAGGTAGGTCAGAATGAGCGATGCGCCTTCACGGACTGCGCTTTTCGCACAACCCCAGGCCATCGAGCGTTCGTTCCGGACTCCGTAAATTAAACCAATTTTGCCAGTGAGCAGACCCATGTCATCCTCCGTTGTAGTGTATCCCGAATCGAGGGCATCGGGTTCCCGGTCTGGTTCGGTTGTGGACCAGGATGTGTGAATTGGAGATATTCCTGAACCGGGTTGCCGGTTGGAACGATGTTAACTGCGACGGCGAGTTTTTGTTGGTGTCTTCGCCTTTGCGGATGGTCGCGTAGCTGGCTTAGGGTCATCAATCAGGACTTCGTAATAAAATGTGGCAGGCTTGCCCTCCACGGCGACCTGGCATTCAATCTGGACGACCTTTTCTTCCACGCTTGCAGTCACTTTATCGAGGCGATTACCGCTGGCATCCAGTCTGTAGACTGTCACCGCTTTGGGATCCACCGAACGCGTTATCGAAAAAGTAGCCTTACCCTGATGAGCAAGGATCACATCGCCTCCAAAGTTTTCCAGCGTCTGTCGATCGGCAGAAAAGAAGCGCGCACCTGCATTTTGCGTATCGGTTGCGTGGATCAGCAACAGGCGCTGACTCGTAGCGAGCGGCCGCTTGTCGAGACTGGCTACCGCGGCTGCAGCTCCACTTCCCTCAATGTCAACATCCACTGAACCAAATTTCAACACATCGCCTTCTGTACCAACGCCCGCGACGACATTGGGAGCAATCAGGCGGAGGGATCCCGCAGTGCCATCGAGGAAGACCTGGTTTGTCAGGCTTTGGCGGAATTCGGTATCAATGGATGTCTTATTTGTGCGCGGCAGGAGCTCGGCCCGAAGCATACTCGCGATGGCATTCGAGTCGCCGCTGTTCTCAAGACGGAGCTCTTTACCGGCTTGTGGAGGCAGCTTACCTGCATCAATCCGAACGCCGATCCGTGAAACAAGCGCCAATGCAGCAAAGTCCGGAGGCAATGGCGTCGCGAAGTCGGAGATGAGTGACTTCTGCGGCACGATACGGGCGACGGTCACCGGGGATGTCACCAGCGCGCCACTACGGTAGACAAGAGCGACGATGCGCTCGCTCGCAAGCGCCGTTGGATCGCTTGCCGTATCAAAGTACGTAATGGCTTTAGGTGTGTTGACTGTGGTGCGGCTATGAGCCCACGCAAAGCGGAAAATACCATCCCAGCCCTGTATGGCCGCGGTCGCCGCAGTCATTAGCCCGGCTTCGTAGCGGTATTGATTCGGCGCCGCGAAGTTCCATTCGGAAACAATAAATGGCTTATCGAGGAGCCGCTGCGTAGCGATATTGACCGGGCCGGCGCCCCCTCCGTAAACCGCTGAGTTACCGCCATTAGCACCGGTGCTCGGCAGCTTCCAAGGCTCGCCGGGAAATGTCGGATGGTCAAAGTAGAAGTGCGCATCCACGACATCGAGGCCCAGCCTTGTGTTCTGAAAAGCCGGAACTTCCGACCAGCCATTGAGATCCGTCAGCAGCGCCTTGACGCCAAGCTCCTTTTTGAGAAAACCGGCCATGGTCGCGTATGCGCGGCCATGCAGCTCGGCGAGGAAGGCACCAAACTCACGTCCGGTGATATCAGTTCCGACGCTTTGCGGAAGTGCTGCGGGGCTAAGATTCCTGGATGCACGCCAAGCGGACCAGGCTTTTTGGAGATCATCCTGCAAGGGAGCCGGGAGGCGACCGAGGACATTTGTCAGGTTTGGCTCGTTGATGACAGAGATGATCGCAACGGCTGGGTCATCCTTCCACGCGATACCGGTGTAGGGATTGACATGCGTTAGCAACTTGCGGCTAAAGGCTTTCCAGTCTTCCATCGCCTCCGGTCGCAGGAGGATCGCGGCTTTGAACTCATCCATTTTGTAACCGGGAACATCCCGGCTCACATAGAGGTCTGTCTTGATGATAATTCCGGCCTTACGGCAAGTCGCAACGAGATAGTCGAGGCGCTCCAGATAGCCATCCACATCGAGGAGGTTGTCGTAGTGATGAATGCGCAGGGCGTTGTAGCCTGTGGATGCCAGCATCCGGACGAGGCGATCAACATCGGGTTTCTCAAGGTAATTGGCATCAAAGCAGAGGTTGGTACCGAAGAGGCGGATGGGCGTACGGCCATCGATGCTGAGATTTCCGCCAGGCGTGACAATGAGACGCCGTGTCGCCAAGCCTGTATTGATTGGAAGAATGCTCTTGAGGTCAAGGGCTGACCCTGCAGTAACATCGTTTGCGATGCTGATGGGGGACCAATCCTCACCTGCTTCAATGGTCAGTGGCCGCTCCTGCAGAATTCGAAGTGGCTTGTAGAGGCGCAGCATCAGATTAATCGTGCGCGTCTCACCTGCCCGCCAAACAACGCCATCAGGGTACTGCGCGCCTGACCGTATTTCGAGCGCAGTGCCGCCAAACTTACGGTTGTCTTGGAGGAGAATCGGATTTGTACTCGATGCTTCCAAGTTACTGTCCTGGCGCCGCAGGCGGAGGGTTCCCTTTGCGCTCGGGATGAGCATCGGTGATTCGGAGGTTTCCGGAATCGTGATGGTAGTTTCACCAAAGGATGCTCGTCCGCGTTGCCAATCCGTTGCCGGGAGAGTTGCGGCGATGTGAAGGCTGTTGAGGGGGATGTTTTTGTTTGGCGTCAGGTTTGCGGTAACAACGAGTGTCTCTGGGTCAGCCTCGGAGACTTTGTATGAGATATCGCCTTCCACGATGGCACCGGCCGTCGGGCAGCTGATCATGATTTTGCCAGCATCCTTGCCGGGAGTGGATGACCTAAGCTGCCAGCCGGTTTCGTAAAGTCCGACCGTTATATTCACGATGGGCGGAGTTCCATCGGATTGTCGGATAACGCCTGTCCCGGCGCGATCTACACGCGTTACCAGGGGTTGCTGTGCATGTGCTGCGTAAGCCACCATCGCGGTCGTGGTTGCAGCGATTAGAGTACGGTAGATTTGCATTCAGTACTTTGTTGCCACAGTGGCATTTCATGTTCCATCCGGGAGGGCTGTTCCGTGCATTTTCTCGCATTTTTTGTCGGATTGCTGATGTTTCAGGGTCCGCAAGTTGGTAAGCCGATGTTCGTTTTACCGGATATTTCACGTAAGTTAGGATTGACATCAGCGCAGCAGGAACGCTTGAAGGCTGTTGATGCGAAGTACACGCCAGCGATACAAAAGGTTGTGACTGTGCATCAACCGAAGATTGCAAAGTTATCCCGTGAACTGAATGCTGAAAATGCAACATTTGCAAAGGAGCTGACGCCTTTGCTCAAGCAGCGCGCGAGTGCGGTAACGGAGATTCTCACGCCTCAGCAAAAGAAGATTTTGATTGATATTGAGCGTGCTGGCCAGAAGTCAAAGACGCCTGCTCCTGCGACAAAACCTAGCAAGTAGGCTGATTTGCTCAATCACTGTTTCAGCTTGGACTGGAACTCAAATAGTGATTTAGAGCGTAATCCCAGCATTGTCGTCGTTTTGGTCATCGGGTAAGCCCTAAATCGAACCGATAACAGTTAGGTCGGACGGACTTTGAATTCATGGTCCGGTGGTACACTTTGAACACTTGTGTCTCGGTTTCATGGGGCACGGTGGACATGACCGAGTTGGCAGTTCATCACCGGATGCCCTGTCGCTCTAGATGAGGATAGAGACATGAAGAGATGGATGCTTGGCTTGGTAGCGGCTGCTACCGTTCTCGGCGTTGGTACGTATGCTCCTGTGAATGCACAGCAGCCACCTGCTGGTGGCCAGATGCAGGATCCACTGGGACTGTCCCCTGAGCAGAAGACGAAGATGGAAGCGGTTCAGAAGAAGTTCCAGCCAATGGCACTCAAGCTTCAGGCAAAGTATCAGCCGAAGATGCAAGCCATCATGAAGAAGTATCAGGCTGAAGGCGAGAAGCTGGCCAAGGACAAGAGCCCGGCTGCACAGGCAAAGCAAAAAGAACTCTTTGCAAAGCTGCAGAAGGAAATGAAGCCAATCCAGGATGCTGCGATGAAGGAAGCTGAGCCTCTTCAGAAGTCAGCTGAAGCCGAGATGAACAAGATCTTGACAAAGGATCAGCAGGCTAAGCTTAAGGCTTTGATGGCGATGCAGCGTCAGGGTGGAGCGGGCGCACCAGGCGGCGCACCAAAGCGCTAACCTGTTTGGATGTTTTCGAAGCGTATAGCCACCTCCCGGTTTCGGGGGGTGGTTTTGTTTTTTGGTCGGACCTCCGACAACGACATCAGACAAAGAAAAACCCTCTGTTTCCAGAGGGTTCACTTCTCTACTTTGCCTGATACGTCAATGCCGCATCAATCAAACCAGCAAACAACGGATGCGCACGGTCAGGTCGTGACTTGAACTCTGGGTGGAACTGGCAGGCGATGAAGTAAGGGTGATCCGCCACTTCGATGATCTCCACCAAGTCTTTTTCCGGGTGCACGCCGCTGAAGCGCAGACCTGCCGTTGCAAGCTGCTCACGGTACGCATTGTTAAACTCGTAGCGGTGGCGATGACGCTCCGTGATGTCCGTGGCCCCGTACAAAGTGTGCGCAAGGGTTCCCGGCGTGACCGTACACGGACACAGTCCGAGGCGCATCGTCGCACCCTTGTCAGA
>CAIYBQ010000583.1 GCA_903924445.1 uncultured Armatimonadota bacterium
GCCAAAGCGGGCAGCCTGCGGGATGTCCGCAAGCGCTCTGAGCAACAGGAGCGCCCAAAAGCAGCCGACAGCGCTACCGGCGACCGCCACCCCGAGGCCTTCAATCGTAAAGACCCAGAGGATTTGGTAATCCCGGGCTCCGATGGCTTTCAAAATGCCGATTTGCTTGCTCTTCTGGATAACACTGACGATCAAAACCGATGCGATTGCAAACGCGGATGCGAGGAGCACGAAGGCACAGATCATCACCTTGGTGGAGTTCTGTGACTGAATGGCATTTAGGATAAAGCCATTGTCCTTGGTCCACGAATCAACCTTGTACGGAAGCGCCGCAGCGATTTGCTCGGCGACGGCCGCAGCAGTAAATGGATCTTCCAGCTTGACCTGGACATACAGGACATTTGTCCCCGTTTTGAACAGCGACTGGGCCGCCCGAAGCGTACAGAACACACGCCCGATGTCAAACTGGCCATTCCCAGTCTCAAACAAGCCAACGACCGTAAATGTCGACGTTACGCCAACATTGGACTGAATCTTGACACGGTCACCCATCCGGATACCGAGCTCTTCCGCGAGCCGCATCCCGATCACGATCTCATCTGAGTTGATGTCAAGCCAGCGGCCCGCAATCATGTCTTTCTGGATGGGGCTGATGCTTTCGACTTTCGCAGGCTCGCCGCCAGTGACATTGACAGCATAGCGCTTTGCGCCGCGGATCATAAACCCAGAGCCACCAACGCCGCTTGCCACGGTCTGGACCCCCGGAAAGGATGCGACTTCCTGCTCGATTTTCTGCCACTGCTCAAGCTCGGTGCGTTGCTGAACCTGTTTCTGAGAATCGGATGCCAGAAGGCTGTCTCCACTACGGTCACCGACTTTATCAAGTGTGTCGGGTGCAGGATCCGGCGGCTTGATCGTGACGTGTGACAGTGGACCGACCAGGTCACCGACGAAGCGCTGCTGGACGCCGGTGATCAGGGTTTGGATGAAGATGATGACGGTGACGGCGATGGCTACTGCGGAGATGGTGAGCAGGGTTTGCCCGCCGCCGCTGACCAGGTGCCGCCATGCCAGCTTGAATTCAAAGCGTAGCATTGTTAGTTCTTTGCTACCGATTTGGTTGCGGTTACAGAATCGCCAGGCTTACGACCAGTCGGGATGACAATGACCTGATCGGTTGCCGCAATGCCATCGGTGACTGGCACGCCTTCTTTGCCAGCAGGGCCAACCTTCACAACCTTCTTCACAACCTTGCCCGCATCCACAACGAGGACAGTGGACTCGCCGCCGATGGTGTTTACAGCCGTCAGCGGGATGACCAAGCGGTTGCTCCCCGTATCGGTGACGATATTCACCGACAATGTCTGTCCGGGGCGAAGCCACGCGGGTTGGGTTGTCGGGATGAGGCGAACCTCAACGGTGCCGCGGTCGGCATCCACTTGAGCGCCAATTTCGGTCACTTTGGCATCAAATGTCTCACCCGGGAATGCATCACAGCTGACCTTTGCCAGCTGACCAACATTGATCTTGCCAAGGTTGACTTCATCGAGGTCGATGCGAATCTCAGGGCTCTGGGACCGGACAAGCCGGATAATAGGCTGGTTTGGTCCTGTGATTCCACCGGGTTCGGTCACTACCTCTGTAACGGTGCCATCAAAAGGCGCCTTTACATTGGCATCCGCGACGCGGCTTTGCGCAACGCCCAGCGCACGCTCAGCATCCATCAGCCGGGTCTTCGCGACCTCAACCGCCTGCTCCGCTTCGCCAACACGGTACTCCGTCAAAATACGCGCACGCTCCGCTTCGGCGACTTTGCGCTCTGCGACAAGGACATCTTCTTTACGTGGCTGGCTTAGCAGCGTCTGTAGCTGGGCTTCCCCGCTTACACGGGCTCCGCGCAGCGTTGCTTCAGCCGCACGTAAGTCAGCCTCTGCCTGTGCAATCTGCTCCTTACGCGTTCCAACCGTCAGCTGCTTGAGGCGGGCATCGGCGTTTTCACGCGTCCGCTGAGCCACCGTGAGTGCGGTCTCTGCAGCATCGAGGGCCGATTTGGATACAGCACCTTCCTTTACCAGAGCCTGCTGACGCTTAAAGTCCTTTTCGGCTTGCTCAAGCTGCGCATTTGCCTGTGCCAGCTGCGCTCGGGCCTGATCGCGTTCTTCTTTGGTTGCGCCATTACGGAGCTCAGACAAGCGGTTGCGTGCGGCGGCCTGCTTGGCTTCGGCAACAGCGATGGCCTGGTCGACATCCGCTTTGAGGCGATTGACTTCCGACCGCAGCGGCGGGCGGCTCGCCTGCGCCAAGGATGCCTTTGCGGTACGGACGGTGTCCTGCGCCGACATCACCTGTGCCTTCGCCGTCCCAAGCTGCGTCATGGCTTGCGTGAGCAATGCCTTTGCAGTCGCAACGCCCACGGTGGCCTGACCGAGCTGCGCGCCAAGCACATCGGTGTCAAGCTCCGCCACAACCGTGCCGGTCAGAATCTTGTCGCCTTCATGTACGAGGACCCGTGCGACACGACCGCCAGTTTGCGCACCGATATTGGTTTCAACATCACCGCGAAGGCGACCGCTTGCGGCGATACTTGTGATGACATTGCGGCTGATAGGAAGAATGGTCTCAACCTTCGGAGGCTGCATCTTGAAGATGATGCCTGCGGTGATAAGTCCTCCAGCGACCAAGGATCCGATTAGGATACGCGAGTTGTTTCCAGCCATGTTGGCGATACTCCCTCAGGCAGCCTTGGGGTGACCCGCCAGCCGGTTAGAGCCGGGCTGCCAAAACAGTTACAAAATGTTGTCTATTCAGGCTCAGTGTATCCTGATGCACACCGTGTGTGATTGCCCCTAAATGGCGCACGGGGGTATGATACCCGCGTGTTAAATACTGTACCGACCCGAGTGCGGACACGGTTCGCGCCGAGTCCGACAGGCTTTCTTCATGTTGGCGCTTTCCGTACCGCGCTGTTCTCATGGCTCTTCGCCCGCAAGCATGGAGGCGACTTCGTCCTCCGTATAGAAGACACCGATCAGAACCGCTTGGTTCCCGGCTCCCTCGAGAGCATCATCGCATCGCTGCATGCGCTGGGTCTAAACTACGATGAAGGCCCGGATGCTGCTAGTATCGCAGCGCTGGATTCCGCTAAGTATGGCGCTGTGGATGCATCCTTGTTGCCGGAAAATGGCGGTCAGTTTGGCCCTTACTTCCAGTCACAGCGTCTGCCCCGCTACCATGAGCTGATTGAGCAGCTTTTAACAGAAGGCAAGGCGTACTACGCATTTGAGACCAAAGAAGAGCTCGATGCCAAGCGTGGGGCATGCGATATCCGCAAGGTTCCTTACACCTACGACCGGCAGTTCCGTGAGTATCCGCTCGCCGATGCGCGTGCGCGTGTCGCGGCGGGTGAGCCGGCCGTCGTGCGCATCAAAATGCCGACAAGTGGCATGATTGAAGCGGATGACCTCCTCCACGGCCACATGCAGTGGGATGCCACTACGCAGGATGACTTCATTATTCTGAAGGCGGATGGTTTTCCTCCGTACCATTTTGCGGCGATGGTGGATGACCACGACATGCAGATTTCCCACGTCCTCCGCGGGGATGACTGGTTGCCAAGTCTGCCAAAGCACATTCAGATTTTC
Organism: uncultured Armatimonadota bacterium; assembly: GCA_903924445.1. Classification (GTDB taxonomy): domain Bacteria; phylum Armatimonadota; class Armatimonadia; order Armatimonadales; family Armatimonadaceae; genus CAIRTT01. The sequence goes on from CAIYBQ010000583.1 coordinate 3,642, forward strand.
CGTGCCTTCGAGTGGGAGCCACCTATCTTTGTGCACACGCCAAATGTGCTGGCGCCGGGCGGCGGCAAAAAGCTCTCGAAGCGCCATGGCGCGAAGCCGATTTTGGGGCCGGTTCCCGAGCTCAAGGATGGCCTTCCAACAGGAGAGATCACCGGCGGCCTGGTCAACAACGAAGGCTACCTCCCGGATGCTATCGTCAACTTCCTCGCTCTCATCGGCTGGTCGGCTGGCGACAACCAGGAAGTCTTCACGCGCGAAGAGCTGATCAATGCCTTTACGCTTGAGCGCATCTCGCGCTCCGGCGGAGCATTCGACCAGGACAAGCTGTTGTGGATGAACGGTTTGTACATCCGGCAAATGTCACCCGATGCGCTGTATGCAGCCGCGGAGCCATTTATTCTTGAATCTGGTCTGGTTGCGGCAGACTGCTCTGCGGAAACGCGAGCGTACGCGGCGGCGGCGCTAGCCCTTGAACAGGAAAAGCTCACTCGCCTTGATGAAGCACCAAACCTGATTTGGTTCTTCTTTACGGACAATGTCCTGACGGATGAAAAAGTTGTGGCGAAGTGGCTGCAGAAGTCGGGCGTGAAGGCCTATCTGGCAGCACTCGCGGATGCAGTGGATGCTCTCGATGAGTGGACATCGGCAACCATCGAAGAAGCCGTTCGTGGAATCGCCGCTGACCAGGGCCGCGAGAAGGGTGCCGCGACGCATCCGGTGAGAATTGCAGTAACCGGACGCGAGCAGGGTCCGAGTCTGTTTGACTGTATTGCGGTTTTGGGTAAAGAGCGTGCAGTTAAGCGCCTCCGGGCGGCGATGGAGCGAGCGCATGAGTAATCCCATCATCGATGTTTTCACGGTCTTTGGAGCCGTCCCGCCCCGTACTACGGAACCGGGTACGGCAAAGCTTGTGGCATCGATGGACCGCCATGGCGTTCACCGCGCGTTAACTATTTCGACGCGCGGCATTTATCACTCCGCCAATGCCGGCAACCGCGAGACCCAGGCGAACTGTAACCAATCGGATGGAAAGCTCAAGGGAATCGCGACGCTTGATCCGCGTACGACAGCGCTTCCGGCAACGGATGGCTTTATCGCTCTCGCAGCCTTCCCCGTCGCGCAGCAGTGGCCGATGTACCATGCGGCGTTTCTTGGGATGCTCGCTACGCTCGCACAACAAAGCGTAACGCTTCCCCTCATCCTTGAAGCAAGCCGCATCGGAGACCTTAGCCAGTTCCGTGGAATCCTGCATGCCAGTGGCTACAAAGGCCCCATCATCGCGCAAGGCGTGACGAGCGAAAGCATTTCTGAAATCATCGCGCTTGCACCGGGGATGCCTAACTTGTATCTCTGCACGAACGGGATGCGCGGAATCGGCGAGATTGACCTCGCGGTGAACACGATGACCAGTAAGCGCGTACTGTTCGGCTCCGGGTCGGTAGCGTTTGGATCCCTTACGAGTGCGGTGGCAGTGGTCAAGATGTGTCACATCACAGATGAGCAAAAGCATGATGTCCTCTTTGGAAATGCGCAAGCGATGTTTGCGGGAGGTGTTGCGTGATCTGTGACATCCACGGCCAATGGGGCCCAACAACCGCTGCACCAAGCTGGAACCAACCTGACCATGTGAGGGGGCAGCTCCTCCAGCGTGGTATCTCCATGGGATGTTTTGCGAGTGCGCTTGCGCGTCGCTATGACATGGTCGCGGGCAACGATGCCGTGTACGATGCGGCTGGATCCAAGGGTGGCGGCGTTGTGCTCAAAGGCTGGCTTGTGATTCAGCCAAATCAGCATGATGAGAGCGCTAACTTAATGCGCAAGTACATGTTCCACGACAACTTTGTTGGCGCGGCGCTGTACCCAAACCCGGCAACCGGTGAGCCTGTCACGCTCGCCCGCTGCCAGGATTTGCTGACGGTGTTCCGTCGCTATGGCAAGGCATTGCTGATCCACACCCCAACGGCGGCTGCGATGCACCATGCGGTCGACATCGCAAGCTTCCTCGGTGCAGGCAAAGTGATCGCAAGCGGGATGGGCGGAGTTGAGTGGCGAGAGGCTATTGACTACGCCGTGCGCCCAACAAACCTCTTCCTCGACTTCAGCGGTGCGCTTACGAGTGAGAAGATTGCATTTGCGATTCAGCGCCTCGGCGGCTGCCGCAAGCTGGTCTTCGGTTCGAGTTCGCCTGGGACTGACCCGGCGGCGGTCCTCGCACTCCTCGATGAGCTTGACCTTACGGATGATGAACGACATCGTATTTTGTATGGCAATGCGCATCGAATCTTTGGCGAAATGCTTGGCCCCGACGAAGAGAGCACAGACGGCGGTGGTTTGACACTTACCCCGATGGGTGGCTAGTGGCGACATCATCGCTGGATGGAGAAAAGAAAGATCTCCGTGCGTGGGCGAAACGCCAGCGCGCGGAGTTTTTGTCTCTGGATGCCGCTGTGTTGGATGAAGTGTCGACACGGCTATCAGATGCGTTTCTTGCCTTGATTGCAGAGCGCTCCTGGATACACATCGCTGTGTTTATTCCACTGCCGGGAGAGCCTGACATTTGGACACCATCCCAGCAGCTGATGGCCACCCAAGCTGCAAGAATCTATGCCCCCCGGATGATGCCAGAGAACCAGCTGGATTTGGTGATGATGACCAATACGACAGCGCTGGTTCGTGGTCCATTTGGCGTGATTGAGCCGCCTCTTGAGTCGAATGCCCTTGCGGATTTGACAACTTTGGATGCCATTTTCATCCCTGGGCTAGCGTTTTCCAAAGATGGTGGCCGCCTTGGTTTTGGCGGAGGCTGGTACGACAGGTTGCTTGCAAGATTCCCGGATAAGACCATCAAGATTGGCGTCTGCTGGAATGCGCTGCTAATCGATTCGGTCCCGATGGATGCTTGGGATGTTAGGGTGGATGGCATCCTCACCGAGGCTGGATATGTGACTTCATCGCGAAATAATCACTAAATTTTTCTAAATTATAGTTATAGACGCACCAATGCGACCGATTGTGATTGACACGTGGGATGCCTACCCTGATAGGGTTCGGATATGACCACACTCGTTTTGCTGTCTATGTTCCTAAGCGGGACGTCTCTCCCCGTTGGTTCAATTTCCAACCATAAGGTACAAGCCACGCAGCCCCCCGCCGTTTCAGTACAAAAGCCAAGC
>CAIYBQ010000584.1 GCA_903924445.1 uncultured Armatimonadota bacterium
AACTATGCCGTTGCACTGGCCTTTGACAAGGCTGGAAATCAAGTCCAGAAGTTCAGTGGCGGCGGAGATCACTTTGGTAACTTTGTGAAAGCCGTCCGTAACCGCGACACAGCTGCTCTGAATGCACCAATCGTAGAGGGACACCTGTCGAGCGCGCTTTGTCATCTTGGAAACATCTCCTACCGCTTGGGTGAGCCTGCTGTTCCAGCGAAGGAATTGACTGGACTCCTCGCAAGCAACAAGCATGGTGTGGAAGCCGTCGTGCGCTACCGTGAGCATTTGAAGGCCAACAATGTTGACACTGCGAACGCGATGGGACGCCTTGGGCGGGTGATTACGATTGATCCGAAGAAGGAATCCATTACGGGGGATGCCGAAGCGTCATCGATGTTGACACGCCCGTATCGCACCGGCTTTGCCGTTCCTTCCAAGATCTAGGTGGCATCCATGAAGAAGCTCGTTGTTAGTCTTTCGACGGCAATGGCTTTGGTGGCGACAGCACAGGCACAAAATGTGCCTGTGCGTGTTACCGCCGATGCCCCTGTCATAGCCCCGTATCCCGTCTCAATCGTCGTTACCAAAGCCGCGCTCAAAAAACTGCCAAAAGCACCAAAAGGCACACCCGCCATCCCAGCGCAGTTTGATGCCATCGGGAAAGATAAAGTCCGCGTCACCTTCTTGGTAAACAACCTCGGTGCCGGCGAGTCAAAGCTGTTTGTGGCAACCCCATCGATTAGCACCGAGCTTCCGGAGCTGACCGTAAGCCTCACTGGCGCGGATGCCGAAGTCAAGCGGGGAGACAAGCTGATCGCCCGGTACGATGTCTCCACAGGACCAACAAAGCCGTATTTGTATCCGATTCTTCCGTTTGGCGATGATGTCCATATGACACGTCGGTGGCCAGTCGAAAAGGGCACTGATGAAGCCGAAGACCACCCGCATCACCGCGGCTTGTGGTTTACACACGGCGACATCAATGGCATCGATTTCTGGACCGAAGCCGGTGATGAAAAACACCGCATCGGCAAAACCGTCCATACGAATTTTCCGATGCTTGGCGGTGGCCCCTTTCAGGCTAAGCTTTCTACTACGACCGATTGGAATGATCCTGAAGGCAAAACCATCGCCAAAGACACCCGCAGCATGACGTTCACGCCTGTCGGCGCTGGGATGTTCCTTGACTTTTCCATCACCGTCACGCCAACCACGGATGACCTTAAGTGGGGAGACACAAAGGAAGGGACATTTGCTATCCGCGTTCCCGAGGCCATCAAAGGTGACAAGACGGGCACAATGATAAACGCAGAGGGACTGAAGCAAGGTGCTCTCTGGGGCAAAGCCAGCGCTTGGGTTGATAACTCAGGAACCATTGATGCAAAGTCCGTTGGTGTGGCCATTTTTGATAGCCCAGCCAACCCGAGACATCCAACGACCTGGCATGCGCGAACATACGGTCTCTTCGCTGTCAATCCGTTTGGTCTTCACGACTTCGATCCATCCAAGAAAAACGACAAGACTGCCGGCCAGCTGATCACTCCAAAAGGTAAATCCGTGACGTTTGCTTATCGGGTCTACTTCCATCAAGGTGATGCGACCCAGGCGAATGTCGCCGCTGTTGCCAAAACCTATGCAAACCCGCCAAAGGTAACCCTCGTACCATGACGACTCCCGATGTCCAGCAGCCCTGGTGGAAAGGCGTACCACGCTACGCCTGGATCGTACTGATCATCTCAAGCCTCGGCTGGCTGTTCGACACCATGGACCAAAACCTGTTCAACATGGTCCGGCAGCCATCGATGATGGCGCTACTTGGCCCCGATGCCACCAAGCAGGAAGCGACACGGCTCGGCGGCTACATGACATCCACCTTTTTGATTGGGTGGGCTGTCGGAGGCTTCTTGTTTGGCGCGATTGGAGATAAGTTTGGCCGCGCTAAGACGATGGCCGCAACCATCCTGATTTATGCCGTCTTCACAGGCCTGAATGGCTTTGTTACAAACCCATTGCAATATGGATTCTGCCGATTTATGACGGCACTTGGCGTTGGTGGAGAGTTTGCGGCTGGTGCAGCGCTCGTGGCCGAAGTGTTTCCTGCGCGGTCACGTGCGATGGCTCTCGGTGTCCTGCAGGCACTCTCGGCTGTTGGAAATGCGATGGCTGCTGTCATCACACTCTTCCTCAGCAGCATCGGTCCCGACTACTGGCGTACGGCATTCTTTGTCGGTGCATTTCCGGCAGTCCTCGTCTTCGTGATCCGCCGCGTGGTCAAAGAGCCTGAAACCTGGGCGGAGTCAAAGGCGAAGTCCGAGCGGGAGGGTCTGTCAACTGGTTCGATTCTTGCTCTGTTTAAGGATCCGACACTGCGGCGAAACACGATTGCGGGAACCCTTTTGGCGATCGCCGGCGTGGGAGCCCTCTGGGGCGTTGGCTTCTGGCTGATGGACCTTGTCGGCTTTGTCAGCCCCCTCAAAGGGAAAGAGCTTGCGCATTTCAAGTCCTATCTTTCGATGACGCAGCAGGCTGGTGCGTTTATCGGGATGCTTGCATTCACAGCGATCAGCGAGCGCGTTGGACGGCGGCCAGCTTTGATTGGTGCCTTCATTCTGGCGTTTTTTGCAATCCAAGGAACATTCCGTTTCCTGGATGGAACATCCACATCGTATATCTGGGCGTTTATTCTCGGCTTGTTCACCCTCGCGCCATTTGCGGCCTACGCGGTTTACTTTCCTGAGCTCTTTCCAACACGTCTACGAGCCACGGGAA
>CAIYBQ010000585.1 GCA_903924445.1 uncultured Armatimonadota bacterium
ATGGCGTTTCCAGTGTGCGTTGATGAGAGCTCGGATTGCTCATCCTGCAATGCTGTTCCTCTCCATAAGATGCATCGCTCACCTCCGAGAGAGAACAGAACTACTCTACAAGTCCGCCATAAAGTTGAACACGATGTCACTTGCCTGAGGCAAATGCTCGTGGCCAAAGTCTGGGTAGACCAACAACTCCTTGCGGGATGTGATTTTGTTAAAGGCAGCCATTTGTGTGCTCGGAGGACAGATCGCATCCATGAGGCCAATCGGCATCAGGACATCGGCTTGTATCCGGGATGCCAGGTGTTGACAATCGATGTAACCAAGACGTTCAAACCACAGCTTGATCTGCTCGTGCCGTGGATCGAAGCGACGAAAAAATGTCGCCAGCTCTTCGTACGCTCCCTTTGCAAGGTCCATTTCCCAAACGCGTTGAAAATCACACAGAAACGGATAGGTCGGTGCAGCTTTTCGAATCGCAGTGTGTAACGCTGCGCACGCCAGTGTCAGTCCGCCACCTTGTGATCCGCCCAGCGCCCCGATGCGGTTGGTATCAACGTTTGGAAGCATCCCCGCGATTCGCGCGAGCTGCACCGTATCAAGGTAGACATTTCGGAAGTAGAGGCGTTCTGGAGAATCCGCCAGCCCTCGAATGATATGTCCACTCAGCGTATTGCCGCTGACTCCGCCTGGGTCTGTTGACTGGCCGCCCTGACCACGACAGTCCATCGCCAGCACGGTGAAACCTTGCGAGACATACGCCAGCTTGTCTGACCAATCCCCAGAATTTGCTGTATAGCCGTGAAACATAAGAACGGCCGGGCCAGGTGCGGTAAGCCCGATGGGACGAAGGTATTTTGCGTAAACACGCGCTCCGCCGACACCGGTAAATGTCAAGTGAAAGCATTCCGCTGACTTCGACAAAATGGTGGCTGGAGCAAGCGTGATGTCCGGATCCGTCTTATCAAGCTCCGCAAGACCTGCCGCCCAATAGGCATCAAAGTCATCCGGTCGTGGATTTCGACCGCTGTAAGACTTCAGTTCATCCATCGGCATATCAATCAGTGGCATTGCATTTCTCTCCGGTGATTCTGGCTAAGTATATTAGTATGCCTATCCTTACTGATTATGCGTACCTGATGCAAGCAGTCACTGTGTTGGCCGAGCTTCGCTCGGCCAACACAGTGGGGCTCCGTAACTAAATTGGCCCTTCCGAAAAAGATGACCCCAGCCCGTAGCGTGAGTAAACTCCCCACCACGTAAAGCTGCCCGCAGCATCGCCACCACCAACGGCAATCAACAAATCCTGTCCATTGTCTCCGGTGGTGATTAACACAGCTGCCTGCTCATCACTCTTCGAATGTTGTGCAAAGGCCGCCATTGAAGAGATGAAAATGGGTGCTTTCTTACCAAACCATGGGGCACTCTTACCCCATTGGATCTGAACCCGAAAGCCTGTCATTGGCTTACGAGGCACTTCATCCGTTCCATACAGACGGACATCACCCACAAAGTACTTGTCGTTTACATATTTGACTTGGCTCGGATTCACCGATGTTGGCACAAGGCGAACGATGACCTGGGAACCTCCGACGTTCAACGTCATCGTCGGTAAC
>CAIYBQ010000586.1 GCA_903924445.1 uncultured Armatimonadota bacterium
AGCAAGTGTCGAATCCATCTGATGTCCCTCATCTAAAACGGGATTCACAATGCTTTCATGAAGAGAAATAGAAAAACACCACCCGTCGCAACTGCAACAAGTGGTGCCTCATCTGTAAGAAGACCCCGTTTACTCTTTTAGCTTTAGCAAGTGTCGAATCATACGACCATACTTATCCTTTGGACGATCCTTGGGGTCAAGACCAACCGCTGCGTAGCGGGTCTTGCCATCCTGATCAATCAAAATGCTGACCGGAATCGACTGCAGGCCACCAAGCTCATCACCAATCTCAGGGCCAGCCATCGCAATCGGGTAGTTCAGCTTGCGGTCCTTGGCCATCGAACGAACCTTGGACTCTTCATCATTCCAAGCAAGCCCGACGATCGTAAATCCCTTGTCGCCGTACTTTTCCTGAAGCTCAATCAAATCGGGAAACTCAGCCTGACATGGACCACACCACGAAGCCCAGACATTGAGGAGAACAACCTTGCCCTTCAATGACTCATTCGTGACTGTCTTTCCATCAAGCGTGGTCACAGAATAAGTCGGGCCAGCCGTGGCTTCGTAGCCTTCGAAGACGGGTGAAGATGGCTTATTTGTTATCAGAATGACCCCAAAAAAGAGAATTGCGCAAATCGCAATCCACGCTACGGGAGGGATGCTTGAAAAACGTCGCATGCGCCGGTTCCTTTCACGGAGCGGACCGCACTGCATGCGTCGAATAGCCAAGGTCGGACTCGAACCGACACGCTTTCGCATCCGCTTTTGAGGCGGACGTGTCTACCATTTCACCACTTGGCCACACGACGGAATGTGCATACAGCTACGCACGCACCGGTGCAAGTATAGCCTGATGGTTTGACATCGGCAAGATGACCGGTACCTCCGTATACTGGGATATTGCCCTGATGTGTGCGAGGATGACATCGAAATGCGTGTGATTGCCACGGCCCCAGGCCGCTGCGGAGTGCTTGGAAATCCGACCGATATGTATGGCGGCAGCGTCCTTAGCTGCTCTCTCTCAGAGCGTGCGACGGCCATTTTGGAATCCGCGGATGTCATCACCCTCCAGGCGGATGGCGGTGCTGTCTCCCAAATCATCCGTACACCTGAAGACCTCGAGGCAAAAGGCGACCGCCTTGACCTAGCTAAGGCCGTCCTCCGCGGGATGAACATCGCCATCCCACCTGCAGGACAAGGGTTTACGCTGACAACCCAAACCGACATCCCGATGCAGGCTGGCCTCGCTGGATCAACCGCACTGATGGCTGCCGTTTACGGCGCGTTGACTGCTCAGCAAAAGATGGTCAAACACAGCATCGCAGAAGCGATTCGCAACATTGAGTACAACCAACTCGGCGTCATCTGCGGGTTTCAAGATCAATACATGGCCGTGTTCGGCGGATTCAACTATATCGACTTCCGGGACAAAGGCTCCCACCTCGCCGCCGAAACTATGCCTTTCGCGACGATTGAGCCGCTTGCCGACCTTATCCCTGGCGGCACAAATGACCTTCCCCTGGTCCTTGCAAATACAGGTGTTGCCCACCACTCCGGAACCGCGCACAAGCCTGTCCGCCTCCGCTGGCTCGATGGCGACCCAGAAGTCGTAAATGCCTACACCCACCTTGCAGCCCTCGCTCGCCACGGAAAGTCGGCTTTGCTAAATGGCGACTGGGAAACATTGGCATCATCGATGAACGAGAACTTGCAGATTCAGCAGCGGCTTGGCGCCAGCGGGGATGCGTGTGACCGCCTCGCTGCCGCCGCGATGAATGGCGGTGCACTCGCGGCAAAGCTTGCCGGCGCAGGACAGGGTGGGACCGTGCTCGCTGTCACCTTTGACAAGGAACGCACGGTGAAGGCGCTCCTGGATGCCGGCGCGACCCGTATTCTCTATCCAAAGCCCGGTCCGGGGTTGACGATTACCGTAGAAGCTTAGGTCGTAACGTCAGCGCTTCCAGCGCGCGACAATCCAACACGCCGCTCCGGCCACTGCAGTCAAAATCCAGTGGCTGGTGTTCGGCGACTGGCTGTAGTCAAACACCGTCGTCTGGGCGATGAACCCGAGGGCTTCACTGCTCGACGATGGCAAAAATGCTGAACAAATCCCGAGGATGAACATAGGGGTTGCCCACCCAAGGAGCGTAAACCCAAGCGCTCCCCAGCGCTCATTGAGAAAGCGCATCGAAAGCGCCGCAACGCCTGTCAGTGCCGCCGTGTTCATAAAGCCACTGACCAGCAGCTGACCAAGTGCACGCAATGTAAATGCAAGGTCATTCACCGGTGTCCATTGCCGGAACACCAGGTTTAGACCAAACATCGAGAATGCAGCAACGGTGTACGTGACAACCGCAAACAGCCGCCCGGATGCCACATCGCTTCCGCTAAACACCCGCTTCCAAATCGAACCCCTGGCCGTGTTATTCGCAGCCGCTCCCGTGCCAAATGTCGCAACCAGCGCAAGTGGTGCAAGGAAGACGAAGAGCTGAATGTAGCCAACACTTAGCTGTGCGGCACCGCCAAGCAATGCGGCAAAAGCAACCAACATCCCCAAAATAGTTCGACGTAATAGAACTGCGTAGCGTGGCTGACATCCACTCAAGTGATGCGCGGCCAGCAGTGTAAAGATCGCGGTGAGGCTGGCATTAACGATGCCGCTGATCAGCCA
>CAIYBQ010000587.1 GCA_903924445.1 uncultured Armatimonadota bacterium
ATGACCACATTGAGCGCACCCTCTTCAATGCGATTTTAGGTAGTCAGGACCCGCGCACCGGGTGGAAGACGTACTACCAGCCCCTTGGTGCAAACTCCGTCAAAGACTTCCGCTCGAATGAACGCGGCTGCTATTGCTGCAACGGCACCGGCCTCGAAAACCCCGGGCAGTATGGGCAGTTCATCTACTCCACCCAAGGAGATGACACGATTTACATTAATCAGTACATCGAGTCCGCAGCCAATATCAGCAAACCGAACATCCGCCTTTATCAATGGACACAGCTTGCGACCACCGACACGGTAAAGATTGTCATTTCCGCGATGCGCCCGCAGGTCTACAACATCAAGCTGCGTGTGCCGAAGTGGTGTGCAAAGCCAGAGGTGCTGATAAATGGGAAACAAAGTTCAGTCGTTTTGGCAAATGGCTGGATTACGCTGCGGCGGATGTGGTCACGCGGAGATGTCATCGCGCTACGTCTCCCGATGCAGCTCCGCATGGAAGCGATGCCCGATAACGACCAGCAGGCAGCATTTGTCTTTGGGCCACAGGTGCTTGTCGCCGCTGGCGCACACGAGCGACTGTCGGAAGTCGTGCTCTACCCAATCCCGGGTGAGACGGCTGCTGCGCGGCTGGCACGCCTTGCCGCGCGGGCGAAGCGCTTGCCTAAAGTGCAACCCGATGGCGCAATCTTCACGCTCACGGATGACATCGGTCGTATCCTCCGCCTCAAGCCTTACGCTGCGGTTGGTGGAGGTGAGTTCTTTACGGGTTACATCGATGTTGTACAAAATCCAAGCCGCTTTCCGGATGGCAATGTCGCCCTCGGAAAACGGGTGATTGTCGCAGATCCGGCGCCACCCGGGGTGAATGTTGAGTGCTTTCTACGCGCGGATAAGCTGGTGGATGGCTGTTTTGGCGAAACGGATGACTGGTATACCAAGTGGTTTCCAAATGGTTTTGAGCCGCAGTGGGCGACGATTGATTTAGGGCGGCTCCACGCAATCACCAAGACCAGCTGGATTCCCGCAAAGGAAGATATTGATGCCAAGAAAGCGTATCGCTACCGCATCGACATCTCGGATGACAACAAAGCCTGGCGTAGCTATGCCGACCGCTCGGCGGCGGATAATGTTGGTGCTGAGTATGTGGATGAGCGTGCAGAGCGTGCCCGCTATGTCCGCCTGACCCTGACTGCGCGCAAGGGTGGAACCGAGAATCTGGACCGTCCAAAGGTTGCAGAAGTGATGATTTTCGGCAAGCCCATCGCAAAGCGCTAACAGGTGTCAATGCGAAACACTTCCAATGGATGCGACGAAGGATAATTGAAGCCATGCAGCAGCTCTATGGTGAACAGAAGCCGGACAAAGCCCGCCCGTATCGCTACACGGGTGCATTTTTCTGGTTCTTGACAAGTCTCTGTGCAACGTGTGTTGGGCTTGTGGTCTGGATCTGTGTGCCAGCGATTATCAAGACCATCGAGACCGCGCGCAACAGCACGCCTGAAATGCAAATGATGGACAATGGGGCCGTCTTAATGGTGGTTCTCGGGATGCTGGTGATGGCATCGGTTCCGCTGTTAATGGCGATCGTGATGCTCATCCCGTGCTGGCGCCACCGCGGCGAAGTGATCACGGTTACGGATGCAACGGTTGAGCTCACCACGCGTGGGACAACGATGACATTTCCACTCGCGCTGTTTGCCGGCGTGCAGCCTATGACCAATCGAGATCGCAAGGCAAAAGGACTGTTTGGGAACATTACCTACACCCTCACCGATGGCCAAGAATTGGTGATTGATGGCTGCCATTTGCATAAGACGGAGCTCACGACAGACATTGGGAAGCGGCTCTTTAAGCGCGCTGCAGCATCCGCGGAGCGAAATACTTAATACCCTCCATCAAGAATGCTGGAATCGTCGCAGCCAGCAGGCATAGCCCTAAATCCACTGGGTGCAATACAGAAAAGTGAAAAAGCTTCCGCAACATCGGCGTATAGAGGACAACCCCAAGCCCGACAAATGTCCCAGCGCTAATCCACCAAAGGGATGGGTTTGGCCGGCGTAGCGTTGCCAAAAATGTCTGCGTCCACGAGCGGTTTGCGAACATCAACAAAATGTTGCTCAGCACCAGCGTCGCAAAGCTAAGCGCGATCGCATCCCCTGTGTTCCGCCACCCAAGCAGCGCCGTGATGTAGACCGCAAGGGTCATCACCAGGCTAATCGCTCCCTGAATGAGTGCCACGCCAAAGATACGGCCAGTGAACATTTTTGCTTTCGGGTCGCGGGGTTTGCGCTGCATGATGTCATCCGATGCCGGCTCAGCCTCAAACGCAATCGTGCACGCAGGGTCGATAACGAGCTCGAGAAACAGGATATGCACGGGGAGCAGCGCCTCCGGCCAGCCCATGATGGCGGGGATGAGCGTCATCCCGGCGATTGGGATGTGCACGGCGACAATATAAGCCATCGCCTTTTGGATGTGGTCATAAATGCGCCGGCCGGTGCGGACAGCATCCACAATCGATGCAAACCTGTCGCCAAGCAAGATCAACGATGCGGCTTCGCGGGCGACTTCCGTGCCGCGCTCGCCCATCGCGATTCCGATGTGCGCTGCTTTCAGCGCAGGCGCATCGTTCACGCCATCCCCCGTCATCCCAACCACTTCCCCGCGCGCAATCAGTGCCTTAACGAGGCGAAGCTTTTGCTCGGGTGTGATGCGTGCGTAGACATCGGTTTTCTGTACAACACTCCCAAGCGCTTCATCAGAGAGCTCGGAGAGCTGCGCGCCGGTCGTGACGCCACCATCGGTCCGGATGCCAGCCTGGCCGGCGATGGCAAGCGCTGTCTGCGGATGGTCCCCGGTGATCATCACGACCCGGATACCCGCGCGGTGGCACTCGGCGATTGCCGGAGGAACATCGGTGCGGATCGGGTCCGCCAGGCCAATCAAGCCAACAAAGTCGAAGCCGATGTCCGCTTGATGAATCCACTTTTCGTCGCTGGGAGCGCGGCGCTGCGCGACGCCAAGCACGCGCAGGCCCTTGGCCGCGAGGTTACTGACATCCGTGTGGACACGGTCGCGCAGCATTGGCGTCACGTTACAAAGGGTCAAAACCGCCTCTGGCGCCCCTTTGCAAACGGCCAGCAATCCGGTTCCATCCTGCCAAACATTCGTCATCGCCGGAAGCTCGGGGGAGATGGCGAACATTTTCACAATCGATGTCGCAGCTGGCAATACGTCTTCGGGGCTGAGCGCTGCGAAGATAGCCTTTTCCATCGGGTCGAAGGGGTTTGGCGTGCTTGCGAGGGCCGCTGCGTGGATGACACCCACCACATCGGCATCGATTGAGTTAGCGGTTGGCGCTTGGTACGGCAACGCATTAATCACCTTCATCCGGTTTTCGGTGAGCGTGCCCGTCTTGTCAACGCAGAGGACTGTTGCCGAACCCAGTGTCTCGATCACGGGGATGCGCCGCGCGAGCACGTGCACCTTGCTCAGTCTCCAGGCACCAATCGCCAAAAAGATGGTGAGGACAACGGGAAACTCTTCGGGAATCATCGCCATCGCAAGGCTAAGCCCGGTCAGAATCCCTTTTAGCCAGCGTCCGTGTTCGAGCCCATAAATGACCGTGACGGCAAGACAGGTGAACAGGCTGAAAATGGCGATGCGGCGGACGAGGGTTGTGACTTCGCCTTGAAGCCGGGTTCCTTGCAGCTGGATGTCGAAGAGGGCGGCGCCAATCTTGCCAAATGCGGTTGCGCTCCCGGTTGCGGTAACGTTTAGGAGTCCGCTCCCACGCGTGATCATCGTCCCGGAAAAAACAAAGGGGGTATTGTCTCCACCAGGCTGTGCGATTTGACGGTCACCGGTTCTTGCCACGCGCTTTGAAACCGCCAGGGACTCGCCGGTCAGGACAGACTCATCCACCTGGAGGTTGCTCTCGCGCAGCAGGATGCCATCCGCTGGTACGCGGTCACCTTCCCCAAGCACAACCACATCGCCGCACACCACAACCTGGCTCGGTAACACAATGCGATATCCACCACGGATGACCAGCGTCCGTGGACTCGAAAGGTCTTTCAGAGCATCCAATGCGCGCTCAGTTTTTTGTTCCTGAACGATGGTGATGCCGAAAATGAAGACCACGCCGCAAAGCAAGAGTGTGGCTTCCTGAGGATCGCCTAAAATTAGGTAGACAATCCCACATGCGATGAGGAGCATGAGCATCGGTTCGCGGATGATGTTCAAAACCATCACCCAGAAGCCGCGTTGCCCGGTTGCCGGGAGGGAGTTGGGACCATCCAGTACAAGGCGCGCTGCGGCAGCCTTTTGCGACAGCCCTCTTGGCTCCTGTGGGTCGCTTACTTTTTCGACCGTGGGTGCAACTGCTGGCATGTGAGGATACTCCGGTGGGAAACATCCCACCTTTGTATTACATCTATATGACAACGCTGCAATTCAAATCGCCCGAATGGCATAGGCCGGGGGTCATTGTCAGCCCTATGCTGACTGCGTTGCTGGTCTCCAATGATGTAGCTCAGTCACACGCGTGGACAGTGATGTCCAACAGACAGAAACCGCGGACTGGAGTTCGCGGTTTGTTCGTTTCTAAGAGAAGTGGGCGTTTTGCTCAGCCCGCAGACGGTCACAGAGCCGCCCCTCCGGGAGAATTACATCATCGTAGGTTAGCGGATGATCACGGCTGACATCATGCTTCAGGACACAGCCCTCCGCAAGGCCCATCGGGAGGAGGTTCTGCTCACGTACGACATTTGAGTTTTCACACTGCCCATAGGTCATGTACCACCCGATGCCATCCAAGGTCTGACCGGCTTTCAGATCGGTCTTTGCAAGCGTGATGACATCCACGACAGGAGCGCCCTGCGGCGCGATAACAGCATCCCGGAAGAGCGCAACACGCGCCGCCGACAGCGGGACCTCAACATGGCAGAGGTGGTACGGCGTGTAAAAGCTGTACAGCGGGCCATCCCCCATTTTGTAGTAACGGAAGTAATGCTGCTGCCGCGGGTCATCGCAGTAGCCAATCACATACACGCCCGGACCCGGCTGCGCACCGACAACGTAGTCGACCGTCCCACCCATTTGCATGAGCGATTCCGCATCGTAGACCTTTGTCAGCTCATCCACATGCCCGCGGAAATCACGGCCTTCCATGCCGCGCTGCGACACCCGCATCCCGGTATGATTTGCCACAATCGCCTGTTCGAAAGATATCTTAGAGCCATCCGCAAAGCTGGTCACCATATGCGCCTGCTGGCCCCACTGCTTTGCAAACCCCGCCTGGGTGGTTGGGTTACGGTAGGCATCCTGCAATCCCTTGATGTTTCCGCAGACGAGAGGTTTCATGCCAATACTCTTAACGTACCGCCAGAGGTTAATCTCAACACCGGGTTGGTCGCCATCGCAGCCAGACAAAATGACGCCAGCTTTGTCCGCATAGACCTTCAAAATCGGTCCGATCGTCGCATCCAGCTCGGCATTCATCATCACAACCGACTTGCCGTGCGCGAAAGCATCTAAAAGGACACCCGCCGCAAACTCAACCGTGCCCGTGACTTCAATGAGGACATCGATATTCTTTGCAGCGCAGAGCACATGCGGATCGGATGTCACACACGGAACGCCGGCATCGATGGCGGTATCCAGCTCAGCCGCGGATGTCACATGCTGCGTTGTCGTGATGCCCGCTTCGGCGTAGGCCTTTTCGGCCCCGGAAAGTGTGCGGTTCGAAACAGCGGCAAGCGTCATCCCCGGGACGTAGTTACAAATCTGATTGCTGATGCCCCAGGC
>CAIYBQ010000588.1 GCA_903924445.1 uncultured Armatimonadota bacterium
ACGATTTCCGTCTCGGGATCGCCAAAGCGGCAGTTGTATTCAAGGCACATCGGTCCATCAGGAGTCAACATGATGCCAGCAAACAATACACCGCGGTACGGAATCCCGGTTGATTTGATGGCACGGACAACTGGTTTGATGATGACATCGCACATGGCGTTGATTTCATCCTGAGAGATCCCCGGTACTGGACCGTAGGCTCCCATTCCGCCCGTATTCGGACCTGTGTCACCCTCGCCGATACGTTTATGGTCCTGCGCCAGAAGCATCGGCACAACGGTATCGCCATCCACAAAGGCCATTAGGCTTGCTTCCGGCCCGTTCAGACAGGCTTCAATGACAACCTTGTCACCACTTGCGCCAAACTCGCGGGTTACCATGATGCGTGTGATGGCATCCTGTGCTTCTTGGAGACTGGCCGCCACGACGACGCCTTTGCCTGCAGCATCGCCATCCGCTTTGATGACAATCGGGTACGTTGCCGCCGCGAGATAAGCGAGCGCATCAGGTGCCGTCTCAAAGACCTCAAACGAAGCCGTAGGTACACCAGCCTGCTTCATCAGCTGCTTTGAAAACACCTTTGAGCCCTCGAGCTGGGCATTTTCGGCTGTAGGACCGAAGATACGTAACCCGACTGCTTCAAAGGCATCCACGACGCCAAGAATCAAAGGCTTTTCCGGGCCGACAACCGTAAGGTCAATCTGTTGGTGCTGTGCGAACTGGACAAGTCCAGCAATGTCGGTCACCGCTATGTCAACATTTTCAGCAACAGCTGCTGTCCCAGCATTCCCGGGTGCACAATAGACTTTATGAACGTCCTTGGATTGCGCGAGCTTCCAGCAGATGGCATGTTCGCGTCCACCACCACCGATGACGAGGATCTTCATATCGAGACAGCCTCCAATAAACCGGACGTATCCTGGTCACAAAACGACGAATCAAATGCGGCATCCGGAAACCAACCAACAAGGCAACCAATCCGAATCCACCAACATTTAGCCAGTATTTCGACACAGCTGTGGCAACCGCGGATCATAACAAACTATCATCCGAGCGCTGTGCCAAGTTCTCAAAACGCGCAAACTTAGGAATGAATGCCAGTTTCACTGTACCTGTCGGGCCATTACGTTGTTTCGCGATAATGAACTCAGCTTCTTCTGCATCGTTGTAGGCATTATCGGATGCCTTTGCGGCATCCTTTTGGTCGTCATCTTCGACGGTGACGGCCTCTTTACGAGCGTAGTAGGCTGGACGGTAGATAAAGCCAACGATATCTGCTTCGGCCTCGATTGCACCTGATTCACGGAGGTCAGAAAGCATTGGACGTTTGTCTTCACGCTGTTCAACACGACGCGAAAGCTGCGAGAGAGCAATGACCGGACAGTCCATTTCTCTTGCAAGATTTTTGAGGCCACGTGCAATTTCGGTGATTTCGTAGTTGCGGCTTTCCGCATCTTTGGATGAACCACGCATCAGCTGCAGGTAGTCCACAATGACCAGATCCAGGCCGTGCTCAGCCTTTAGACGGCGGCATTTTGAGCGCATCTCGAGGGCCGACATATCGGTTGTGTCATCAATAAACAGGCTGCACTTCCAAAGTCTGTCCACTGCTTCCGCAAGGCGCGTCCAGTCATCGGCATGTAAGTGTCCGGTTCTAAGCCGGTGTGCATCCACGCGAGCCTCGGAACACATCATTCTCTGCGTAAGCGATTCCTTGCTCATTTCAAGAGAGAACACAGCAACGGTTTTGCCAAGGAGCGCGGCGTTTTGTCCCATCGTGAGGGTTAGCGCGGTCTTACCCATCGATGGTCTGGCAGCAACGATGATGAGATCACCCTTTTGCAGACCGGATGTCATGTAGTTGAGATCGATAAAACCCGTGTCTACGCCGGTAGTGACATCCTTTTCGGAATAGAGATGTTCGATTTTGTCGAAGGTCTCGGACAGGAGCGGCTTGAGGGGAGTAAAGCCTCCTTGCCGTCTACGCTGCCCGACATCCAGCATGAGTTTTTCAGCCTGGTCAACCAGAACATCCACGTTGTCGGGATCCTGGTAGGCAAGGCCTGCAATCTGTGAGCTGGTTTCGATGAGCTTCCGCAGGATTGCCTTTTGCTGAACAATCCGGGCGTAGTAAGTGACATTGGATGTCGTGGGCACAAACTCACCTAGTTGCATCATGTAGGCAAGGCCACCGACTAGCTCAAGGTGATTGCGGCGCTGCAGCTCTTCCGACAGCGTGACGATGTCTACAGGCTCACCCTTTTCAGAAATCGCAAGCATCGCCTCGTATATTCGCGCGTGAGCTTCGCGATAAAAGTCATCCCGAAGCAGCAGCTCACTGGCACGCTCAATCGCAGCGCGTTCGCCGAGCAGCATCGCGCCAAGAACAGCCATTTCGGCTTCGATATTTTGGGGTGGTATTCGTTCCAGCATACGTTAGAAATCACAAACCCCCGGAGGCATCACAGCCCACGGGGGTTTGCAGAGGTAATGTCCCCGATTAGGCCTTGTTTACAGAGACCGTAAGTTCAACGGTGATGTCTCGGTGCAACTTTACAGGCACGGTGAATGTTCCAACAGCCTTGATTGGGTCATGGAGGTTGACCTTACGCTTGTCAACCACAACACCAAGTGATGTCTGGATTGCAGTTGCGATGTCAGCAGCGGTGATCGAACCGAAGAGGCGATCTCCACTACCAGCCTTGGCAGTGATTTCCAAGGTTTTGCCTTCGATGGCAACCTGTGCTGCCTGAGCAGACGACAACAGATTTACAGCCTTGCGGTCTTCCGCTGCAAGCTTGATTTCGAGCTGACGAAGAGCACCACCAGCAGCCTCGACTGCCAGCCCACGTGGGAACAGGTAGTTGCGCGCATAGCCATCTGAAACCGCGACGACCTCGTCCTCGCGTCCAACCTTTGCAATATCCTTATTCAGAATTACTTTCATCTCGTTACCTCTTCCACTGAATGCCAATGACGGGTCCACCAGCACGACCTATCCCGTCGTAGCCAGCAAACATTGCTGTACCTGCATTCAGACGTTTCCGCAATCGGGCATCGGCCGTAATCGCAACCGGATTCCAGACATCCAAGCGGAAGTCATACCCACGAAGCGACTGGTCAAGCCCCACACCTAGTTTCCCAGCAAACAGCCCGTACCTCAGCACACTGCTGTCACTACGAATAATGCCCTGTTGAATATCCACCCGATTGCCTTCTGTTGCATCGAATAAACCGAGGCGAAGGTAGCTGTCTGGAGTGAATCCAGGCACAACCGCATGGACATCCTGTCGAAGGCGCCCGGACTTTGTACCGTATCGCGCATCGAAGGTCAAGCCGGGTTCGGCAATCTCTGGGATGTTGATGCCAGGTTTTGCTGCTCCTCCACGGCGCTCGCCCGGTAATCGGATAGATTCCGCTCGTTTGGCGATGTCTTTTACGGACGCGCTCGTGTCTTTCACATTTGCAATGGTTGTGCGGATGTCATTACCGAGAATGGGATCGTTCACCAATTTTTCGAGGCCTGCAACTGTCTCATCAAGCTTTTGGGTGATCTTTACCGTGTTAGCCGTGATGGCTTCCATGTTTGCAACGGAGCCTTTGATACCGGCCTGCATTGTTGGATCTGTGAGCGTCAGGCGAAGGTCATCCACCAGCTTAGAAATAGTGCGCACGGTCTCATTAGTGGCCGCAACGGAATCCCGTATCGCCGCACGATTATCCGATACGGTTCCCTTGAGCTCCTGCGTCAGGCCGACCGCTTCATCTGCGACCTTCTTTCCGCTTTGCGCGGCGCCGCGAACATCGCCAAGGAGACCATTTGTCTGCTTGGTCAGTTGCGTTAGCTGCAACTCGATTTTCGGGACAAGACTTGCCGTGGATGCGCTCAGTTCAGCGGCATTTTCCATGATGCGCTCAGCTTGTTTGAGTGCGCCTGGAAGCTCCTCGGATGCTAGACGCAGATTGTGAACAGTGACGCGGATGTCTTCCTGCAGCTGCTTATCGCTCATCACATTGTCAACTTTCGTCAGAACTGAATCTGCTGTGTTGACAATCCCTTCCATGCCCCGTGTGTCACGCCCCGTCATCACGGTATTTTCGCTTATCGGCGCCGTGGCAGTCCCCATCGTGACTTGCACGTACGGAGGCGACCCAATTAACGGCGTCACGATTTCGAATTGTGTATCGGCCACCAGTGGATACTTGTTCTCGACGCGAAGCGTCAATCTGGCTTTGTTTGCGACGAGCTCGATGTTGTTCACAGAGCCAATATGGATTCCGGCGAGGCGGACTGCAGAGCCGACAACAAGGCCTTTGGCATCCGAGAAGTCCACTTTGACATCGGTCGTGGATGCTGCAGACAGATTGCCTCGGAGGGTTGTGATGGCGTAGGTGACCCCGGCAACGGATGCCAATACTGTCAGCCCCACCAACAAGCTCCTCTGACTGTCACGCATCGCTGCGACTACCTCCTGAATGCATCCGGGTCTGAATCGGTCCCGTCACATCCCCAACCGTAAACTGTCTCACAACCGGGTCACGAGAATCCCGGAACGCATCCCGGGAACCATCGAAATGAACCTTTCCACCGTATAACATAACGACACGGTCTGCAATGCGCATCACGGATGCCATATCGTGTGTGACCACGATGCTTGTGACATTACGTCTTTCACGGGTTTCAACAATGAGGTGGTCGATGGCTGCCGCGGTGACTGGATCGAGCCCAGATGTCGGTTCATCGTAGAGAATTACATCCGGTTCGGTTGCTAGCGCGCGTGCAAGGCCAACCCGCCGGCGCATCCCACCCGAAAGCTCGGATGGCATCCGCCGCTCAATCCCAACTAAGCCGACATCGAAGAGCAGCTCTGTTACCCGACGTGCAATACCTACACGGCTTAGACCAGCGTAACGGCTACGAAGCGGCCCTTTCCGAATACCAAAGACTACATTTTCAAACACAGACATGCTGTCAAACAGCGCGGCGTATTGAAAAACAAAGCCCATTCGCGCACGGATTGCATGCCTTTGAGACTCTTTGAGCGCAGTGATATTGATGCCATCGATGTAGACATCCCCTGATGTAGGCTCCACCAAAGCGGACATGCACTTAAGGAGGGTTGACTTCCCGCACCCGGACAGGCCGACAACGCAGACCAGCTCACCGGGATTGATCGTGAGGTTGATATCCTTGAGGACGCTCAAGGGGCCGTGGTCGACACCAATGCCCTGCAGGCGGATACTGACCCCTTTTGATGTGCTCAAAGCGCTAGACCGCCATTTGTCGTAAAGGTAATCAGGAGGTCAGCAAGAAATATCAACGCGAGGGACAAAACTACGGCACGAATCGTACTTGATCCGACACCCGCAGCACCGCCAGTGGAGTTTAGGCCTTCATTGCAGCCGATGACACCAACGATACACCCGAAAACCATCGCCTTGTACAGGCCCTCAAAAATATCGGAGCCCGAGTGGTGTAGGGCGTTGCGGATACTCGTGATGTATTGCTGCGTGGAAACGCCATTGGACGATGCCACTAATCCGCCTGCGGCGACGCCCATGAGGTCAGACAACACCGTTAGCACTGGTAGCATCAATGTGCAAGCAAGAATCCGCGAACTCGCAAGGTAGCGGACGGGCGATAGGCCCATCACACGTAGCGCATCGATTTGCTCGCTCGCACGCATCGCACCAAGCTCGGCTGCGATCGAACTCCCCGCTCGAGCGGTCAACATGATGCCAGCGATCAGGGGCCCGGTTTCGCGAACAACCGTGATCGCGACAATGCCACCAACAAGCCCGGATGCACCGTAGTTCTTGAGGGACATCACGGTGTAGTAAGCAAAAACAGCGCTGGACAGCCCAACGGTCGTACCAGCTATCGGGAACGTCTGAACTCCGAGTAAAAACCATTGCCTAATGTGCGTGATGAGGTCTGTCTCTCGAATGCCAGCCACCGCTTCTGTGAGCACAAGAAAGACATCGCCAATATAGCGGATAACAGACAGCGGACCACTGATCACGACTTGGCGCGAGACGCGCCCGACCCCCTCAAGGACCAGAGTCGTCTCATCTGCAACCTCGGTCATTGTCCGCTTAATACCAGTCGGTCGGGTCGCCATATTCACCTCCAGTCTATCCTGACACATCACCACGATGTAAGTGACAATCGCTCTGTAAGCGGTACAATGACATCACGGCAGCGGGTCGGCTCCGAACCAGGTCAGGGCGGAAGCAGCAGCCTTTAGGAGCACGGCCCGTGTGTCGGAAACTTCCC
Organism: uncultured Armatimonadota bacterium; assembly: GCA_903924445.1. GTDB lineage: Bacteria > Armatimonadota > Armatimonadia > Armatimonadales > Armatimonadaceae > CAIRTT01. Next base: position 6,278 of record CAIYBQ010000588.1, read on the forward strand.
ACACAATAACCGGATGGCTTACCAGTCCCTTTACCGCAAGTACCGCCCCCAGACATTTTCCGATGTCGTAGGTCAGCAGCATGTTGTCCGAACGTTGCAAAATGCCCTACAGACCGGTCGTGTGGCTCACGGTTATCTCTTCACAGGGACCCGAGGTACGGCAAAAACTACCGTTGCCCGTCTCCTTGCCAAAGCGCTAAATTGCGAGTCATCTGACACTTATGCAACTGAGCCATGTGATCAGTGCGAAGCTTGCCGCAGGATTACTGCTGGTAACTGTATCGATGTTGTCGAACTAGATGCAGCAAGCCACCGCGGTGTCGCAGACATTGAAGAGGTTCGTAAAGCTGTCGGCTACGGTCCGATGCAGCATCGGTACAAGGTCTACATCATCGATGAGGCCCATCAGCTCTCAAGCGATGCCAAAGATGCCTTCCTGAAGACACTTGAAGAGCCGCCAGCAAATGTCGTCTTTATTCTCGCCACAACCGAACCGCAGTCGATTCCCATTACGATTCGTTCCCGTTGCCAACAGTTTGACTTCCGCCGCGGAACCATTGCCGATATCAGTGGTCGACTCCGCTACGTTCTCGGGAGTGAAGCGCGCCAGATGTCCGATGGCGCCATCCTTGCCGTTGCACGCGCTGCCGAAGGTAGCTACCGTGACTCTCTCTCGCTCCTTGAGCAGGTGCTCGGGTTCACCGATGGCGAGATTGAAGCATCCGATGTCGAATCAGTCCTCGGGTTACTGGAAGCCGACCATTTGTATGCACTAACGCAGGCGATGGCGACTGGCGATATGTCGGGTGCAATCCAGCTGGCGGATGAAATTTTAGATGAAGGCAAAGATGCCCGCTCAATTTTGAGGTCAGTCGCAAGTCACCTGCGAGACCTCTTGGTGTACCAGCTTTCCGGTGCGGCGGTGTTTTCAGACCGCACGGAAGATGAGCGTAACAAGCTCGCGCAGTTCACCAAAGGTATTGGAAAGCAGGTTCTGCTAAACG
>CAIYBQ010000589.1 GCA_903924445.1 uncultured Armatimonadota bacterium
GCCACGTTCCGGCGATGGTCCGTGACCTGCGCGCACTCCAGTCCGTCGGCTGGACCGTCAAGAGCATCACTCCTTACGATATGTTCGCACAGACAGCACACGTTGAAGTGCTGACCGTCCTGACCCGTGAAGATGATGGCGAGCCTTGGATTGATCCTAAGGACCTAGAAGAAGACGACATCTACAGGAACTAATCTGGTAACAGATGCCGCTGCTTAGACCGCGGAATCGTGAAATTGCACATGCCTTTCGTAGACATGTTCATTGACGAACCCGCGGCGAGCAAGGTTAATAGAGGTATGTCTACTCCCATCGTATGGCGCGGCGTCTTCCCTGCGTCCACCACCCAGCTGAATGAAGACCAGTCGCTAAACCTCGATGCGACAGGCGTGCACCTCGAGCGCTTGATTGAAAGTGGTGTAACCGGCCTCGTGATGTGTGGCTCCCTCGGCGAGAACCAGTGTCTCAGCACCGAGGAGAAAGTCGCCGTCGTCGAGCATGCCGTCAAAGTCTCCGCCGGCCGTGTCCCAGTCCTCAGCGGCGTTGCAGAAATGTCCACCCGCGCAGGCATCGAATACATTAAGAAGTGTGAAGATGTCGGAGCAAGCGGCGTGATGGTCCTTCCGGCGATGGTCTACAAGGCCGACCGCCGCGAGACGCTGGCTCACTACCGAACGATTGCCAAGTCGACATCGCTTCCGATCCTGATCTACAACAACCCCGTTGGCTACACGGTTGACATCACGGCCGAAATGCTCGCTGAACTCGCAGACCTCCCAAACCTCCAGGCCATCAAGGAATCCAGCGCCGATACCAGCCGCATCGTGGATATCCGCAATGCCGTCGGTGACCGCTACGCAATCTTTGCCGGTGTTGACACATTGGTCATGGAGTGCGCCCTCCTCGGAGCCGTCGGCTGGATCGCCGGCGTCGGCCTCGCCTTCCCCGAAGAGAACCAGAAGATCTGGGACCTCATCGAGGCAAAGCGCTACGACGAAGCGATGGAAATCTACCAGTGGTTTATGCCATTGCTGCGCCTTGACCTTGGCATCCACTTTGTGCAGAAGATCAAGATGGCGATTGCGGCCACCGGACTTGGAACCGAGTACGTCCGTGCTCCACGCCTGATGCTGACCGGGGCCGAGCGCGCCGAAGTCGAAGCCATCATCGCGCATGGCCTGGCAAACCGCCCAGACCTCACGAAGTACAACTAGTCTCCCGCTGACAAACAGCCCCGCAGCGCCCAGTCTCCCGGTTTGCATCCGTGGAGATTTGGGCGCTGTTTTGATTTCACCCACCTTGGGGCCATCAAACATGGGATTGTTAACAACATCGTCGCTTGCTTGTAAGATGCATCCGTGGACCGCAGAACTTTCCTTACACAGGCATCCGGATGTGCCGCAAGCGCATCCCTGATCGCCGCGGGATGTCACTTTGAACCAATCACAAAAGACAACACCAAGACCATCGAGGTCGCGGTGTTCGAAGGTGGCTTTGGCATCGAGTGGCATAAGGACATGGCGCGGCAATACGAACAATTGCACCCCGGGGTCAAAGTCAACCTCTGGGGCGACCCACGCGTGGATGAAAAAATCAAGCCGCGTGTCCTCCGTCGCAACCCACCAGACCTAGCAAGCTGCACCCTCCCCGTTTGGAAGCTGATCACCGCCGGCCGTTTGTTTCCTCTGGATGATGCACTGGCATCCCCGGCCTACGGTGCCGAAGGCAAGACGTGGAAAGAAACACTGCGTGCTGGTGTGCTCGCCGACTACGTTTACGATGACAAGACGTACGCGCTTCCGAGCAACCTCGGTGTCTGGGCCTGCTGGTACTCTAAAAAGCTTTTCCGTGAGCATGGTTGGAGTGCTCCTTCGACCTGGGATGAGCTGACAGCACTCTGCGAAAAGATGCTCGCGGCTGGCATCGCCCCGCTCGCCTTCCAAGGGAAGTATCCCCAGTACGCCTGGTCGACGATTCTGAGCTGCTACCAACGCCTCGTGCCGTTTGAGAAGTGGTACGACATCGAAGACTTCAAAAAAGGCGCATTTTTGGACCCATCGTTTGTCAAAGCTGCCGACCTGATGCAGGAGCTCGCGGTCAAGTACTTCCAAAAGGGCGCGCTTGCGATGACGCATACCGAATCCCAAATGGAGTGGGCGAATGGCCGTGCCGGGATGGTCTTTTGCGGGCTTTGGCTCAAGAAAGAAATGGAAAAGGCGCTTCCGGATGACTTTGAGATGGGTTGTTTTCCGGTCCCGATGGTCACGGGCGGCACAGGCGACCCAAAGGCGATTTACTCCGGCGGCGGCGAGTCGTTCTTCGTTTTCAAAGATGGTAAACACCCTGAAATCGCTGCAGACTTCCTGAAGTTCCTCCTCAGCATCGAGCCAGCGCGCGACTACGTAAAGCGTAATGACTCCCTGACACCCGTCATCGACTGCCAGGTTGGCATCAAGATTTCGAGTGCGCTGCAAAGCGCTGTGGATGCGATCGAAGGCTCGACACGGATGTACAGTGATCGCCTCAACACCCTCTATATTGAGTGGCACCGGACGCTGGTCCAGCAGGCGCAGGCGGATCTGCTACGCGGTGCGATCACCGGGCAGCAGTTTGCTGATCGACTGGAAGCGGGCGCAGAAGCCGTGCGCAGCAACCCAAACATCTACAAACCACCTGCACGCGGAGTACCAGCGCTATGAGCCCAAAACACCTCAGCCGGGACACCAAGCGTTTTTTGTGGATCGGAATATTGCCATCCGCACTGCTGTATGGCCTCTTCGTGATCTGGCCAGCGATCAATGCCCTGATGTACAGCTTTACCCGCTGGGATGGCCTGTCAACGCCTGTCTGGATTGGCATCGACAACTTCGTCAACCTCTTCAAGAGCGGCAGCGACTTCGTCACCGCCATCGGACATAACATCTACCTCACAGTGATCCCGGGGAGCATCATCCTAACGCTGGCGCTTTTCTTCGCCTGGATGATTCATCTCAAGGTCGCTGGCTCCACACTCTTCCGCGTGACGTTTTTCTTCCCAAATGTCATCGCAAGCGTCGCCGTGGCGCTGCTTTGGGTCCTGCTCTACTCCACAACCGAAATGGGCCCGATTAACAACATCCGGCAAGCCCTCCACATGGAGAAGGTCCCCTTCCTCGAGTCCGCGCGGTTGCTGCAGTCAATCGTCCCGATGATGGTTTGGAGCGCAACAGGCTTTTATCTTGTGCTCTTCCTCGCTGCGATGGAAAACATCCCGGTCGATTACTACGAAGCCGCCCACCTCGATGGCGCATCTCCAACGCTGCAGTTCATCCGAATCACGCTCCCGCTGATGTGGGATGTCCTGACAACTGGCATCATCTTCCTGATTGTCGGTGGCCTGAAGTTCTTCGATGCCGTCTGGGTGATGGAAAATGGCCGGCCGAGTCCCGCAACGCATACGATGTCATCCCTGATGTACGCAAAGGTCTTTGAGGAGTACAACGTGGGTTACGGCACCGCGATAGCCGTCCTTCTCTTCGTACTCGTGCTCATCATCACCCGTATCAGCATGCGCCTCCTCAAGCGCGAGAGGCTGGAGTACTAGGATGCGCGGCTCATTCCTCGAAAAGCTTGGCACGCTGGTCCGCACCGGGGTCCTCGGTCTCTGGATGCTCGGCGTTGTCCTCCCGATGTTCTGGGTGCTTGCGACCAGTCTCAAGAGCACCAAAGAGGTAACGCGCAGCCCGTTTGGTATCCCGGATGCGCTGGCGCACCCCGGTGCGAAAACCTTTGCCGTCATCGCGGAAAACTACACCAAAGCCTGGGTTGGCTCCGGATTTAGCGCCTACTTTTGGAACTCACTGAAAGTCGTGAGCATCAGCCTTGCGCTGATTTTGCTCCTTGGCAGCATGGCAGCGTATTGTCTTTCGCGCTTTGAGTTCCGCGGTCGAAATGTGATTTACAACGCATTTGTGGCGGGGTTGCTTATCCCGATGCAGCTAATTCTCATCCCGTTGTTCTTCCAATATGCAGACTGGTCGGATGTACTGACGCGTAGCTTTGCGCCTGTTGCTCGGATGTTGCAGCTTGGGAACCTGACGGTTTCGCTCCACAATTCGCACGAGGGAATAATCCTGATTTATGTTGCGGCAAGTCTTCCGTTTACGATTTTCACTCTGACATCGTTCTTTGGGACGCTGCCCGGCGGGGTTCGCGAAGCGGCGATGATAGATGGTGCGAGCGAAGCGAGAACATTCTTCAGCGTGATGCTCCCCTTGGCAAAGCCGGGTCTAATCACGGTGGCTATCTTCAACTTCCTGGGACTCTGGAATGAATACCTCTTTGGCATCGTCTTCCTCGCAGATAATAAGCTGAAGACGCTGCCGCTGGGACTTGCGAGTATCTCGATGCAGGCGCAGTACAAGAGTGACTTTGGCCTGATGTTCGCTGGGCTTGTGATCACAATGGTCCCAACGCTGGTCGTTTACTTACTCCTTCAGCGACACCTAACAAAGGGCATCACGGCGGGCGCCGTCAAGGGCTAGAACCCCATGAAACTCTTGCTTACATCCGCCGGTATCAAGAATGACAGC
>CAIYBQ010000590.1 GCA_903924445.1 uncultured Armatimonadota bacterium
CCCGCATCCTCGCTTACCGTGTCGAGCTTCCATTGCATGAAACAACCTATAAGTGGTCCGGTGGAAAATCGGTCACAGTTTTTGACAGTACCATCGTAGCGGTAGAGACGGATGCGGGAATCACCGGATACGGCGAGGTCTGTCCGCTTGGCCCGTTCTACCTGCCAGCGTATGCGGAAGGGGTGCGCGCTGGCTTGAAAGAACTGGGCCCTCAACTGATCGGCTGTGATCCCCGGGAGCTCGGCAAACTGAACAACCTGATGGATTCGGCACTGAAAGGTCATCCCTATGTGAAAAGCGGTATCGATATCGCCTGCTGGGACATTCTAGGAAAAGTCTGTGGGTTACCCGTATGCGCCCTCATGGGCGGACGCTATGGCGAAAGCATCCGACTCTACCGCGCCATTTCACAAGAGTCACCGGAGGAAATGGCTGCCAATGTCGCAAAATATCGAGAACAAGGCTACTCACGCTTCCAACTCAAGGTTGGTGGTGATCCCGATGTAGACATCGATCGCATCCATGCCGTAGCGGCTCAGATGAAAGCGGGCGAAAGGCTTGTCGCAGATGCAAACACCGGTTGGACCCAGCACGAAGCTGTGCGCGTCGTCCGCGCCGTCCGAAATCTGGACGTCTATATCGAACAACCCTGCCTGACCTATGAAGAATGCCTCGCAGTCCGCCGCAGCACCGATCACCCATTCGTTCTGGATGAGAACATTGACAGTCTGGATGTTCTACTACGTGCCAAAAGCGATCTCGCAATGGATCTGGTTAACCTCAAAATCAGCAAACTCGGAGGCCTTACAAAGACAAAGCAGGCCCGCGATCTCTGCATCAGCATGGGAATCGCGATGACTTTGGAAGACTCATGGGGAGGAGACATCACCACAGCTGCAATCGCACACCTTGCACATAGCACTCCTGAAAAATTCCGCTTCACCAGCACCGATTTCAATAGTTACGTCACCGTAAGTCACGCGGAACACGCTCCACAACGCGAGAACGGCTTCATGAAAGCAGGCACCGCCCCCGGATTGGGTATCGAACCAAGAATGAACGTGATGGGTAGACCTGTATTGGTCGTTGATTCCGCTAACTAAAATGAATTCCTCACAAGCAGCAGCGGTCACCTATCTCGAAATGCGCTCTGCAGAGGAACTGTGTCCTAAACAAAACAGCGATCGTCTCTTCCAGATTCAAGAACGGCCGCCCGGCCGCTGGGATATCAACCGCTCCCTTTATCTAGACATTGGCAAATCCTGGCAATGGAATGACAAACGGCACTGGACTGACGACGAATGGAGAAGCTATGCTGAATCCGAAAACCTCCGAACATTCATCGCATGCCGCGACGAAAAGATTGTGGGCTACTTCGAACTGCAAAAAGATGATGAGAACCAGATCGAAATCGCTTATTTTGGCCTCACCCCAGAATACTGCGGCCGAGGGCTCGGTGGCGCGATGCTGACTTCAGCTTTGCAGCTGGCGTGGCAAGCCAACCCGACGCGGGTTTGGGTCCACACCTCTACGAACGACCACGATGCCGCCCTTCCGAACTATCTCGCGAGAGGCTTTAAGATCTATAAGACTGAAAGCCATGCAACCTAACATACTCTGTCGGGTCATTCTGCAGCTTACATGGATGATTTTCCCCATCGCGTGGGCTGATCCA
>CAIYBQ010000591.1 GCA_903924445.1 uncultured Armatimonadota bacterium
GCACGGTGTCCGCAAGATTTTTGAGCTCTTTGAAGCGTGCTGAGGATGGCTCATCCACGAGGCCATAGCCAATGATCTTTTTGTCCGCTGGCCAGGTCTCCGGGGAGCCGGATGGGTGCATCAGGATTGCATCCAGCCCAAAGCGTTTCAGAATCGGAAGAAACTTCTCCTTCGGGGCGCCTCCAAATCCGGAAAGCACAAGGTTAATGCCGCAGTCGGCGACCTCACGGTAGCGGCGATGGGCATCCTTGTCGAATGGGGGTTCAACCCAATAGCCAATCGCGAATTTAGTCTGGCGGTAGCGTCTTGTTTGCATTAGGTGATGTTCCCCTTGTGTTCATCGGATGGTTACTGTTCACCGATCCGATGTCCTGCGCTGCGGCGCCGCTTCTCACCCCGTAAGCGCTACTTTGCCGCCGCTAATCGGAAGCCGATGTTGTCTTCCCGCTTCTCGGGAAGCATCCGGTAGCGGTACGCCGTGCGGAAAACATCCGGCCACTCGTTGTACCAAGAGCCGCCGCGGAGAGCGCGGCGCGTGCCAGTCGAGGGGCCAAGCGGATCTACAAGGCTGTCTGCCGAGTAAGGCCCATTCCAGTCCTGGCACCATTCCCAGACATTTCCGATGAGGTCTCGGATTCCGTGCGCGTTGCTGTGAATCCGGTCTTTGCGAAGCGTGGATGCCGTTTTTTGTGCATCTTTCCAGGCATCCTTGGAACACCAAAGCTTGCTGCGGTCAAAAATCGGTCCCCAAGGATAGTCATCGGATGCCTGCTTGTTTTGCGCCGCGGCTTCCCACTGGGCTTCTGTCGGGAGCATCAATGGAACACCTGATGTCACGACAGCCCACGCGAGAAATCCCGGCTTCCCGGATGCATGCACAGGTGTCGTTATATCGATGTACGAAATGTTGACAACTGGATGGTCATCCAGCCAGCCCCAAGCGGGCGCAGCGGGCATTTCAAGCGAAACTGACTTGCAGTATTCCTTCCAAAGGGCAACGGAAACGGGAGTCGCTCCAAGACGGAAAGCAGACAGCGTTACTGCATGGCGCGGCCGCTCGATGTCTGCATGGGTGTCATTGCCAATCTGGTAATGTCCACCCGGGACTTTTCGGAGCTCTTTGCAGTAGCGGGCGAGGTGCGGAAATTGCGCCATCCAATCGCTTGTTGGACGCTTTACTAGGGGCAGTGCAGCGGCAAGGGACAGCAAGAACAGCTCTCGGCGCGAAACATTGGAAGGAAATTCCACGGGCTGAACCTACCTTATTTTTACAGTTGTTGTCACCGCTGGCGAGATAAATGAGTGACGAGTCAACCCGGCATCCGGTTTACCCGTTCGCAGATCCAATAGGTAAGCCTACACCGGTGGAGCTTCACTGTGATGGCACTTTCCTCGATGTTGCGCTTCTGCGTCGGATGCAACCTCCCGGTACAGACGGAACGGAGTGTTTCAGCACTCTTGGGTGTCTTGCTAGCCAACATGACATTATATGAACCACACACGATGACATTAAGCGGTATAGTTCCATCTGCGGATGAGCATAGACGGCAATAAAATGTACGCGTTGCCACGGCTTTTGGATGTATCCATCAGTTTTAGACTCATCGTAATTGCTCTCCTGATTCTGTTTCGAGGATGTGTGGTTCGGATTACACCGAATCTGCATGTGCGAAGCTGGGCAGAATCGCAGATTCACTGCGTTTTTGCACAAGCCCATTTAGAGGTACCGACAAAGGGGCGACGGGTTGGCTCACGCAAAAACCTGAGGGCATTGGTACGCCGGCGCGTGCGCCGAACAGTTCGTCGCGGACGAGTCCTTCTACGGTTTTTAGCCAGCTTCGTGGTCACAAACACGGCCTGCTGGGATTGTAAATCTACCTTTCAGTCACGGGACACCTTTTGCACCAGCGGCACCAGCCCCTGAACGCATCCTCCAAATAGGTTAGCGTCAACGGTAATCCTGACTGCTTGTGTCAGGATGGAACCCTGGATGTTTTTGCGTACAGCTGCCGAATGGAAAAGGGCTTATTCCACCATCCCGCTGTACTCCACAGGTTTAGATAATGAATAAGAAATTGAAGTCGTGGCTGTTAGACGGCTACGTGATACCAGAAGGTTATTTTGAGTCCGAAAAGGATGTCAAGACCGAGCACCAGCACACCCACTCGTGGTGGCAGGTGATGTGTCTGACGGGTGTCGACTACTTCTCGACCCTTGGCTATCAGCCGAGTATTGCGTTTATCGCCGCGGGCGCGCTCTCGCCCGTCGCAACGCTTGTCCTCATCCTCCTGACCCTCTTCGGCGCTCTCCCGA
>CAIYBQ010000592.1 GCA_903924445.1 uncultured Armatimonadota bacterium
ATGTTGCGGTTGAGGGCATCGATGACCCAGTCGCGCCATGGCCAGAGGTTGGTGCGCAGCGGATCGGAGCCGTAGCCGGCGGAGTCGGCATAGCGCGCCAGATCAAGCCAAGGCCGTGCCCATTTCTCGCCAAAGTGCTTGGATGCGAGAAGCCTGTCAACGGCTTTCTCCTTTGCATTTGGAGATTTGTCAGCTTGAAAGGCGTGGATTTCGGTAAGGGTTGGCGGGATTCCTGTGAGGTCGAGGGAGACGCGTCGGAGCCATGTGCGGCGGTCAGCGGCAGGAGCTGGCGTGAGGCCATTTTCCAATATTCCCTTTGTTACGAGCGGGTCAATTGGATTGCGCGCACCCGGTGTGATCGGTGCCGCGACAGGTTTTGAGAATGCCCAGTGACTTGCATATTTGGCTCCAGATGTAATCCATTGCGAAAGAATGCGGACTTCATCCGGGGAGACTTTATGACCCGTCTCAGGCGGGGGCATCAGGGTCGCAGCGGATGTTGTGGTGATGCGTTGCATCATCCCGCTAACGGCAGGTTTGCCGGGAACAATGGCCTTCCCGCCAGATTTGAGCTTTTGGATGGCACCATCACGCATGTCTAACCGGAGGCCCACTTGGCGTTTCCCATCATCGGCTCCGTGGCAGCTAAAGCAGTTTCTCGCAAGGATTGGGCGGATATCCCGTGCGTAATCCAAGGCAGGGATCACAGGTTTGTGTGTCGACTTAGTGCTGACAGGTGGAGCCGCAAGTGAAAGTAATGCGGATACGGTCGTGACTGCGAGGACGCCCGCCAGACGGACGGCTGAGTTGTAAGTTTGGTTCGCAAGTAAGGAACGGAAGTTCGGCATGCAGATAAGCTCCCAAGTTTGGCGGACAACGCTGACCGTCCTGAACAGTATGAGTATAGCAACTGTAAGGAGAGTCAGGCGTCATCCAGATGGGAGGTTTTGCAGAAATTGCTAGGAAAGGATGTCTTCTGTCGCAAAGCGCTGCCGGAGTGTCTTGATCAGGCGGGACTTCCGTGCACGGGCAGCCTCGAGGGAAACGCCCAGCGCATCCGCGAGCTCGATTGTCGTCCATCCATAGCCAATCGCATCCAGAATCGGAAAGTCATCCGAAGACACAGCGGAATAGATCAGCTTCGCAACACTCTGATCGGTGATCATGTCAGCAATAAGACGGTCTTTCGCTGCATGCTCATCGAGCCAATCAGTTTTTTCCAGTTCATTGACAGTATCAACGAAACGGTGACAATCCCGGGTTTTGGTTACGTAGTAGCGCTTGATGTACCAGTTGAGCTGCGTCCAAAGGTAGGCTGCTGCATTGTTATTTGCATCGGGATTGTAGGCAAGGATGGCATCGTAGATGAGATTCTGGACCACATCCTCCGCTTGGTCCTCAGGACACCCTTTCTTCCGAAGCCTGCTAACCATCTTGGGCCGCAGGTCATGACAAGCCAGCATGATTGGGGAAACGTTGCGGCGGCGCTCAAAACGGTTTCGTGGAGTAGGTGTCATTTCAAATATCCTCGGCCATCAAACTATATTTCATTATATTCAGTGAATACACGTATGTCAATATACAACTAGTCCACCAGACTGCAAATAATATGGGCGGATAGCTGCACACGAGTAAACTCTGTCAGCTGGGGGACATCCGGAAAGGATATTTGAAGAAAGTTTTCAGGGATACGAATTGCCTGAGGGGCATCCAAAAAGTCAGGTGCACCAACCTAAGCCGAGAGTAAAATCAAACCTACTTGGCGCGTGCCCGGTGGTGCTTCACGATGTACCAAAGGGTGATCCCATGCACAATCGCAATAACGAGATTGCTAATCACCACAGGATTGGTAAGTGTCCCGACAGTGATCGGCGTCATAACCTTGTAGCAAATCTGCAACGCAAGCAACGGAGCAACCAATATCGGATTCGGCTGCATCCATAAACCAACAGATAGAATCAGGATGCTCACGTACATCGACAGCAAGATCCCGCGCGCAGGCGTGGCGGGTCCCCAAACATCAACAAATGGTGTCAGGTTCAAAATCAAGACCGTGCACACGGGTATGAGGACCGCGATGTTCAGCCCGAGGGAAACACGAACCATCCGCAACACAGTGTTGGTGCTCATATTTACGCCACTCCTCAACCATCAAAGGTGCACGTTAGGTCTTAGTTTGGATGAACTTTACCCTCTTGAGATGGTAGAAACGATCAACAAACAGGATAAAACATCCGGCTGCGGCCAACGCGCTGGACTCCTGTATCTACACTCGGGCCATCGAAACCAGACTCTGATGCCTTCACCAACAAATGCAGCTGACTCAGGCTTGTGAGGCGGTTGGAACGCGCGGATGCGGCAATCTTCGTCCCCGATTTCTCCGCGATTTCATCGAAGGCAGCTGCATCGAGCGACCCACGCGCCACCGCAAACTCCCATGTCTCACGCAGCTCACGGCTTAGTTCGCCGAGCACCTCCGGCGTGTCACTGCCAACCACGTAAACAACCCAAACCGTTTCCAGATAACGCATCAGAGCACGCAATGTCTCACGCAGCGCGACGCTGACACCTCGCAACACGAGGTAACACCCGATGCCATCTTCCATCAGCTGCACCGATGTTCGCGCTTTGTTGAGCTCAAACGCCACCGCGACATCGAGCATGAGAACACCCGACAAATCGATATCCAACACACAGACACCCGTCGGCTCCAGGTCTTCCACATACGCGGCAATCGCACGGCGCAGCTCACGACCGGCATCCTTGCCCGTAATAATCAATTTGCTTGCAACAGGCTCGCCACCCTGCGCCACAACGAATGCACTCGGCACATACGATGGCTTGATTTCAAATGGTGGCAAGTGCGGAAATATATTATTCACTGGTTTCAGTGTATCATTTTACACGCAGTGGATATAGGTAACCGCCCCAATTACGCACCTCAGTTGGCGCTCACCACCCCACCCCGTACAATCTAGCCAGTGTTCCGCATCCACGACCGAATGATCACCCGCGAGCTCATCACGCCGCTGGCCATCGGTTTGTTTCTTTTTCTTGTGATGCTCGTCGGGAACACCCTCTACGCCATCCTCGAACAGCTCCTCCGCGAACGCTGGCCACTCTCGTTCGTCGGGAGGCTGCTCATCCTCAATATCCCGACCGCGATGCAGCTTGCCCTCCCGGTTGCATGCGCCCTCGCGCCGGGACTTGCGTGGTCGCGCCTCACACGCGATGGTGAAACAACAGCCCTCCGCGCCGCCGGCATCCCAATCATCCGCCAAGCCACGCCGGTGATCGCCCTCGGGTGCATCTGCGCCTTGGTTGCTTCTACGCTCACGGAACGCATCGTCCCTCGAACCTGGGCCGCGCAAACCAATGTCGAAGGCTGGCTGACTGCTCTTCCAAGCACCACCATCGACCGCTCATTGACATTCAATGTCAGCCCAATCACCCTCTCCTGGTGGAAGACGCGCAAGCTGGACCGCACCGCATTCAAAATGGAGCAGGTGACGGTGCTGGACCGCGGCACGGATGGGGGCTCGGCACGCATCACGATTGCCCCGACGGCCGAATACCGAAACAGCACTTGGATACTAAATGATGCCAGTATCCACGCGCTTGACAGGAATGGCCGCACGATCTGGGATGCCCACGCGGACCGTCAACTCCTCGCGCTAAATGCCGACTTTCAAAGCGGTGTGATCACCAGCGGCGGCGAACAGCTGCAAAACCGCTCACGCGCGGATATCGAAGCGATGCTTCGTTTTAGCGCAGACCCACAGCGTAAACGCGAACTTGAGACCGCCCTCCAAAGCAAACCAGCCATCCCACTGATCTGCATCGGACTCGCCCTCTGCGGAATCCCACTCGCCATCCGCACCCGGAACCAAGGTCCCTTTGCTGCCGTCGTCGGTGCGCTGGCACTGGTCGCAGCGTCCCAGTTGGGACTTTTCATCCTGCAGACGCTTTCGATCCGCGGCATCATCCCGTCAATACTGGTTGCCACTCTCCCATCGGGCATCCTCGTAGTCGCAGGCATCATCGGTATCCGGAGGGCGGAATGACCCGAACCGATCGCTATGTCCTCCGCGAAGCGCTGCTCCCCCTTATCC
>CAIYBQ010000593.1 GCA_903924445.1 uncultured Armatimonadota bacterium
ACTCCACGAACGTAACCAGCGCACACCGCCGCTGTGTGACCATAAAGTGCTCGTCAGCTGGAACGGCCTGATGATTGGCGCGCTGGCTAAGGTTGGGCAAATCAGTCAGCGTCAGGATTTACTGGATGCCGCCATCACCGCGGCAAAAGCCATTTTGGACCATGCAATCATCAATGGAACGCTGCGCCACAGCATCACCGAAGGAACGCCATCGGCGACGGCAGGCTTTCTGGATGACCACGCGTTCTTCGCGGATGGTCTGCTTGACCTCCACGATGTAACGGGCGACAGCGTTTGGCGGGATGCCGCATTGCTCCTGACGGACCAAATGATTGCACAGTTTACAGATACCGCCGAAGATGGCTTTTTCTTCACGAGTGACACCCTGCACGAGCGGTTGATTGTGCGGACCAAAGACATTTTTGATGGCGCTTTGCCAAGTGCCAACAATGTTGCGATACGCGTGCTCCACCGACTTGGCGGCCATTACAAAGCTGTTGCCGACACGCACTTTGCGACGTATGCCGGCGTGCTTGAGCGTGCGCCAAGCGGGACGGCAACGTGGGTGGATGCCCTTGTCGCATACGGAGCGGCCCCAGCACTCACATTGACTGCAGAGCCTGAACACCTCACTATTTCTCCAGGTGCCAGCGCAGAAGTTCGCCTGCAGCTTACAATCCCAACCGGTTGGCATATCCCACCGAGGCGTCCAGAAACCGCCGGCAAAATCGCCACGATTTGTTCCCTCGAGACATTGCTCCCGGGTGAGTTCGGCCCCATTGTCTACCCGATGCCGGTCCCGATTACGGACGATATGAGCGCCGCGGATGACAACACGCTAGGCTACACCGGAACAATCACATTTGTGGTGCCGGTTCAGGTCAACGAAGATGCGCGTTCAGGCGACTTCGAAGTGATTGTTAGTGTTCGGACACAGCCGTGTACAGACCGTGCATGTCTTGCCCCAATCGTGATCAATAAAGCCATCACCGTCAAGGTTAACTAGCTCTGAAGAGACTCATCCAGCTGGCCGCGGACAAACGCCCGAGCCCGGTGGAGGCGTGACTTTACCGCGGCCTCTGTGATGCCAAGCGCATCGGCGGTTTCGCGGGCTGAGAGACCCTGTACATCGCGGCGCTCGTAGACATCACGGTAAATCCCGGGCATGGTAGACATCACGCGTATGATGCAGGACTTTGTCTCGGCCTCGATGAGCTCCTGCTCCGGCATCCCGGTGTGTCCAGCAGGGTCAAAGCCAAATTCTTGAAGGGTACTCAGCTGCAACACCGGATGAAGCTGTTCTCGCTTACGCAACCTTCCACAGGTTCGCCGGGCGATGATCGCAAGCCAGCCCTGAAAGGCTTCCGGGTCGCTGAGCTGATGGATTGCCTTGAAGGCATTCAGCAACGATTCGGCAAGGACATCCTCGGCGTCATCCGGGTTTCCACACATCCTCACCATTTGGCGGTAAACCGCATCTTTGTGGCGCCGTACCAGCGTGTCGAATTCCATTTATATCTTCTTACCGGATTTAGGCATCGAATGGTGGTCTCGCCATATGTTACATTTCCGATACCATGGATGCATGTCTAACTACTTTGGCGTTCGCGGCGAATACATCACACTTGGTCAGCTCCTGAAAGCCACTGGGCTTGCAAGGACGGGTGGAGACACCAAAGATATGCTGGCAACGGGTGAGATTCGCGTAGACGGCAAAGTGGAAGACCGGCGCGGGGCGAAGCTACGTCCGGGGGTGACATTGGTTTTCCCGGATGGTCAAACATTTGAGCTCGTAACCGAGCAAGAGGCTGCGGCGCGTGATGCCGATAACGGTATACCGAATGTGCCTCTTGAGGTCGCGGTGGTGGACCCGAATCAACCAGTCGTTGGAAAAGAGCGTCGCTTCGAAGAGGGCAAGCCGCGCAAGCGCAACCTAGATGCGTCGGGACAGCCCAAAAAGACGCACACCCAAACCAGCAAGTATGCTACCTACGGTGAGTATCAGAAAGAGCGACGTGCTCTTCGTAAGGAAGGTCGACAGCTCCTCCCCTATGCCCAAAAGCCCGGTACTGAGAACATCCCCGCCGGACCCCGCCGCGGTTCCAGCCGTCCCAAGTGATGGACCTAAGTCAGGCAGTGGCGTATTGAACAAACGGATTGCCTGACGCACCACCCACGCATCGAGAGCCACGCCACCGATAAGCAGGATGGACGCAAAGACACGCCCTAGGGTGTCCGATGTCTTAGTTGGGGTAGTGCTCATCGTCTTCATAATACGACCAGCCCTGCCCGCCCCGCATCCGGAATCACTCCGCAGCAATCCCGAGCGCTGCAAGTACACGCTCCATCACCAAGCCACTCGCAATCGCCGAGACGCGCATCCGCGCGATTTCTGTCCCGCGGAATGCCACAATCGGCACCATCCACTGAAACAGTGGAAGCAAATACGCTGCCTGGTTACTGTCATCCCCGACACGTGTCGCGGCCAGACGACGTACCGCTGCCGTAAGCCTGAGCGCCCTATACAACCGGTCCTCGGCACCATCCAGGAGTGCTGAATCCGGCGCGCTGTAAACCGAACCATCCAGCAACGCAGCGACCGTTCGGAGGAGGCGTTCTTCATCCCCGGGCTCACTCACCCGCGACCACTGAAGAAGTGCGATGGGCTCAAGCCGCGCAAAATCACTCGCAACACTGCGCGTCCGCGTCTCAGAAAAATCGATCACGTAGAGGTTTAGGCGCTCATCCACGAGGATATTATTGAGGTTCAAGTCCCCATGGGTGATGCCAGCGGGCCAGTCCACCGTGAAATCAAGCTGTGCATCGTAGCGGTGTTTGATAAACCAATACGGATTGAGAACATCCCGGCCAAGCACATCGGAATACACCTTGGGGGTATCCGGATCAATTCCAAGCACATCGAGTCCAAGCTCGGGAAGCGTACGGAAGAGCTCACGGGGATCGTGGTCACGGAATGGCTGCACGGGTTGAATCCGCGCTTGTCCATACCAGGGTTCCAGGACATTTTCAGTCGTTTGCTCGATGATGCCAATCGCTTGATCGATATCGCCATTGAGGTAGATGTCTTCGAGCGGCCGGAGCTTTGATTCCACTCCAGTGATGCCGAGAAAGTTGTAGCGCAGACCTGCAAAGTCGCCATGCGCCGCCTTTCCAAAGAGCACGGTGGAGTTGTTCAAAATAAACGGCCGTACGGCCAGACGGTATGCCTGCTCTTCACGCATCGTGATCGCATACGGACTAATCTTTAGCACCGTTGGCAATGTGCGCCGGCCATCACGGTCATAGGTATCGGCTGCAAATGTGGATGCCGTAAAGCCTCCCGTAAGTCGTGTCAGGCGAACGCGTGCTTCATCGATGAAAATCGACCGCACAATCAGTTCCCAGCTCGGATGCAGCGGCTCAGCGACATCGATTTGGAGGCGGTCTTCAGCACCATCCCGGATGGCGGGATTGCTCTCAAACCAAATCCGAAGGCCAGAGAGTTCTGTGTTTGTATTGAGAACCGTTACGGTGAGCTGTGTTGCTTCACCGAGGGCAGTAAGGGATGCCTGCGCATCGGAAGGCGATGCCTCCAGCTGGCTTTCACTGCCGACAAGCGCAAGCCAGCGGTCGCCAGCAATGCCCTTTGCACCGATGACGACGGCTGCCTGGCCATTTAGCGTGCAGTGGATCACCGCGAGATACGTCTCAGCGCCCCGGGTTGCAGCAAAGTGCATCAGATCGCGCTGGAGGCTTCCGATACGGACACTCCGGGAAAGGTCATAGATATGCGAGCCGCTCCCGGTGATGCGAGCGGCCCACTTGACGAAGGCAAATGTCCGCTCAGGTGCTATGCTGGCAAGGACATCCGTTTCGCCGCCCGGCAAACCCACCGCAATCAGCTCACCAGTCGCCACAAATGCCCCGATAGCCTCATCCGCAAGCGCACCGCTTGGCCCAAATCCACCATCCCCAAAGGCAAAACCAAGCTCAGTCAGACTGATCGGAAGCGTGTCACTGCCAACATCGTTGGCATCGAATAACGTCAACCCAAGCGGTGCGCCACCATACGAATGCTGATAGACAGCGCCGCTTGGCGTCATGAATCCACTTTCGGGCCGGGATGCGACATCGCCTGCGAGGGCACCGGTGGCCTCATCCACAGTCGTGTAAAGGACCCAGTGCTCCAGTAAGCCTGTGATGCTCAGGATGTCTCGAACACTTGATGTCATTCCGGCAAAGACTGGCTTCTGCCCGGTCGCCCGCAGCGCTTTGTCCAGCTTGAGGAGGGAGCGGATACCAATACTGGAAATGTAGTCGACATTGGTGATGTCAAAGACCATCGGGATATGGGATTGTTCTGCCGCCCATGTATCCAAAACGCCTGCACCCGTAGCATCCAAACGGCCGTTCAGGCCAAGAACCTCGACACCGGTGTGCATCGAAACAGTGATGGAAAGGGACATGTTACGAACGCTCCTGAAAACCGATTAGTCACCGCCAGCCGTATTCTACTGGCTTGCTTGCTACGTAAATGCTGGGTATCGAAGCATTATCTCTGTACCCGGCGGCCGAGATGCACGGACTTTGTACATACCCCAGCTGCTCATGAAGTGAAGCGCACTTCGTCGATACAAGCGTCAGGGTTATTGCGTAAACGTCACGACACCAGTCGCGGTGTCCATTGTCGCCAGCGGGCCCACCGGTAGCGTAAGGCGCCTTGGGATATGGCCATACGGGTACCCGGTATAAATCGG
>CAIYBQ010000594.1 GCA_903924445.1 uncultured Armatimonadota bacterium
ATTGGAACTCCGCCCATGCATCGTTCACTGCCCTTAGCAGTGCAGTCGTCACTCCCAGCTCGGATGGTTGGAGTCTCGAGGCCGGCTTGATCTGTGAATCTAAATGCACGATATACGCCAGCCATGCATGCAAGCCATCACCGCAGAACAACACCGCACGTATGCTACAATCGCCCATACACGGAGACGTTGGCAATGTACAATTAACAAACAGCAAAGCGCCTAGATGCAACGCACATCACAACATCATCCTCAGCGTAACAAGCGGCACGGACTAAGACGAACACTGACTTAGTGCACCACGTGCGCGCTCTGCTACAAGATCATTTGCAAGCTGACAGCGATTCATAGTTCCAATCGTGTCACAGAGGAATCAACCGAATTGCCCATGGCGACTTCTGCGTTCCTCTCAACAAACATCATGAGTGTCATCGTTGAATCCAGCAATACAATCGTCGCTTATCAATGACACCACCAACACAACGTAGTGTGTGATGAATAAATAACATGCAGCATGAGTGACGCCATGCAGCATTCGGTGTCATGGAACTTGGATTGCCCAGGAAGTGCCTGAGGCGACTTCCATCGCCCAAGCGCCTATATACACCAGAAATCGCACGATGGTGCAGCACCACCGGGTGAAACAGAATGCCGCTACTAGACTCTATCGCTAGCCGGCGAGCATGCCATACACGGCATACGCGGTCCCTCGCATTTCATACGTTTGGCCGATAGCAGCCTACGACGCTCATCCCACTGCTCATGCGCGGCCCTCTCCGCCGCCGGAGTCGTCATCGGAGAATGTTGAGCCATCGTGCGCACGTGCCGTTGCTGCAGAAGTTCCGTGAAGGCCAGTCTCATGCGCAACATGTCGGAGTCACGACCCTTGACAAAGTCCTCCCATGGAGGTAGATTCTTGAAGGCGGTCATAGCGAAACTTTCCGACCTTGTCCAGGCTACAAAAGGAAGCCCGTGCTTCGAGGCCGGTCTGAATCTTTGTCCGCCTGCGAGATGAATGACGACTCCTTCCTTCATAGTCAAGCCTTGAGCTTTGTTGACCGTCAATGCGAAGCCGGCGACAACGGGAAATTGGGCGCGCGACAATCTGGAATTCTCTTTCATGCTGAACATCGGCAATATGGGAACCCATTTGGGCTCGCCCGGATAAAAACAAGGACCGCAGTAGTCGGGCACCTCCACGATGAGCGCCTCAGGAAACGTGCCAACCTCGGATCCTTCAGGATACACAACTCCCACCAGTGTGCCACGCGTGCCGTTGGCCAGGCCGTAAAGATATGCCACGTTGCGAGTCAGCATGACTTTGCATCCGCGGACCAAGTGGATGATGTGACGCAGGCCATCAAACGCACTGGATGGTTGGTTAGCAGCGGACCTGTGAGAAGAAATTGCAGTAATTTTGTGAACCAACATCTTGCCGTCCTCGGCCATGTGCGCCAGCTTCCGCCCATTGCGACTGCCGACATCCTGGCAGCGTGCACATAGCCAAACAGCTTGATCTTCGAAATATTTCTTCTGGGCCTCATCTAGATGCCCTCGCTCCAAATCATGCTGAAGCCACCAATCATAATCGCCATCTTTGGTCATGGCGAAATCTCGAAGACGCAGGCACGACTCCGTCCACCACAAGTCATCTTTGGAGCGATGAATTCGACTCAAAACAAACGCTTCTTCGAACGTCGTCACCAGCATCTTGCCGAAATGCATTAGCGGCCACATGTGCATTAGGCTTTTGGATAAGGAAGATCTAATAGTTTCCGTGTCGCACATGCTGAGGTCGTCGATCGGATCCAACTGCCCAAAATCACCGACCAAGATCAGTGACACATCGCCAAAAGTTTTGCCATGCGGATCCAAGGCCAGCTCGCTGAAATGAGCCCGCTTGCCCTGTTGTAAACGAAAATGCATTTTGGCGAAGAACGCTCGCCCTATGAAGGAAATCTCATCCACTATGAGCAGCACGACGTCGCGCCATTGTAATTCATGCTTGCGAAGAGCTTCTCCCTGTAACTCAGCTTTCCAAGCCGCCTTAGGGAAGATATGGAAACTAGAACAAGCCGTCTTGGCTCCAAAACCAATGTTGAATGCAGCGACACCTGTGTAAGCCGTCAACTCGACAATGGCGTCTACTTTCCCTTCCTGGAATAATAGCCGCATGTGCTGCACCACCATTCTAAGAGTCGTAGACTTGCCGCTCCCGGCTGATCCACACAGCCATGCCCGCAACAC
>CAIYBQ010000595.1 GCA_903924445.1 uncultured Armatimonadota bacterium
CCGCATCATCGAGAAGGGAATCGCAAGCTCGGCAATCCAGCCATCATCGGTGTTACGGACACTGGCTTTCCAGTCGCCTGCCCAGGTGATGTTTCCCGCGGTGCCGCCTTCAAGCGCATCCACCTGTGTGCCATTGGCATTCACTGAAAATGTCGACATCCCACGGTGGAGGTGCTGGCTATCCACGAGGACGGTTACGTGGTCATCGCCCCAGACGGCCTGGCTGCCGCGCTGTGTCTCACTCTTGCGCTGTTTTTCTGGTTCCTTGTCGTGGCAGTGGAAAGCAACAAACAATGTCTTGCCATCGGTGGTGACCCAGGCATCCGTCTGCTCAACAACAGGCGCATCCCCGGTGAAGCGATCAAACGACTTGATACGGAGGGCATTCCGCCACGCCGGGTCATCCAAGCGGCCATCGATGGCAGGAGCGACATCCGCCATCGGTAGCTTGATGTTTGGACGCGTCCAGGCATCCGGCGCTACGGGGGATGCATGTGTGCCCGATGCGTTTCCAAGGATGAGCATCGCACAGAGTGTGGCGTAGATGAGTGAGGATTTAAACATTGGGGATGGTGGGACGGTCATGAAAAAGAGCCCGGTCTTTTGAACCGGGCTCTTTGTGAGCTCCCCCGACTGGATTCGAACCAGTGACCCTTCGGTTAACAGCCGAATGCTCTACCGCTGAGCTACAGGGGACCGCGACAAAATACTATCAAGGGTTTACGGCATTTTCAAGAACTTGAACGAAATCCTGTTGTGAATACAGGGGGAATGACCCGTTTAGATGCGAAGAAGTCACTTAAAACACCACTGAGTGGCCGACTGACAGTACAACCTGGGTGCGCTGGGTGCCCGCGGCAAACATCGCCTGGGATGCAGCATCGTAGCGAAGCTCCACCACAGTACGTTCTTTTTTGGTTAGATCCGGTGTGATGAACGAGAGGCTGATGCTCCCTACACGCGCTGTGGAGCCACTTGGCATGGTTGTTCCGATCACCGATGACGAAACAGCTCCGGGGGACAGAGACAGCGTTTCGAGGCGGAAGCCGAACTGACCGGTTCTGCGCTGCGGTGTCAAGAGCTGGATGACGGCTGCGTAGCTTGTGCTGTTGCCTGTCCCTGCTGAACTTCCGGCATTCGCTTGAAGCTGGGTACGCACAAGTCCAAGACCCGCAGCGGGTGTTTCGTTGGTGAGGGAAGCCAAATACGATGCTGATGTCGCGCTGCTATGTGGTGCCGTGACCGCAAATGCCGCACGCCGTCGTGTCCCGGCTTCATTCGTTGTGTCAACCGTCATCGCGAGGCTGGTCTGCTGACTTGCAAAGCTGCCATCGATGAGTGGGTTGTGCACCTGAAACGTTGTCTTGCTGCCTGTAAGGGCATCCTTTTGGATACGAACACCACGCACCAGTACGGGCGTCATGTACTGGAAGGCAAATGATTTGGAGACAAAGGCATCCACCCCGATGTCATCATAGGTGTACAACGGCCGGAACTGACCAACCTCGTACTTTGTCTCAGCGGTGCGCGAAATGACCGACCGGAAGCCATAGACTTCCGCGAGGCTAAGTCCGCCGCGGAGGAGGCGCTGCTTTGCTTCGCCATCCATGATGCGGACGTAGAAGCCTGGGTCCTCGTTACCGGATGCTTCCTTGCGGATGCTGATTTCGGCGGAGTTCAGTGCGAAGGATCCGCCTTGGTTGGTGAAGGCGTAGCCGGTGTTATTGTTGATGTTTCGAAGGGATGCGCTGTTCGTGAGCGAGAACGCTCCGTGGAATTTGTATTGTTGGAGCTGGGTTGTTTTGCCGAGCGCTTCCATCCCGATACCCTGAATCCGCGTGACACTGTTTCGTATCTTATCGACATCTTTTTGTGTCGTCTTGTCGGTAACCGGCGGGGGAGGAGTGACATCCTGAGCCACAGCTGGGCTTGAGAGCAGGGCGGCGGTGAACAGCAGTGGAAGCGCCAGCAGGAGTGTGGATGGGTTGGTGGTTTTCATCCTAGTTGTCATCCTTGTTCTCTTCCTGAAGCTTCTTCAGCATCGTCTGCTGGTTAGGGGCTAGAACACGCATCAGCTCATCCTGGGCGCGCTTTTGTATTGGTGCAGCCTCACGCATCGCGGCTGCCTGAATCGGCTCGAGCTCCTTGCGGAACTTAGCCATCACTACCTTGCGGCGTGCTTCGGCAACCGGAGAGTTCTCGACGGTTCCTGTCAGGCTTTCCTTTTGGTACTTGCGTGCAATCGCTTCCATCCGGGGCTGGTATTTGTCCTGAATACGCTTGTTGATCGGATCGTACTTCTTTTGAATCGTTTCAATCTTGCGGCGTTGTTCAGGGGTTAAGCCGAGCTTATCTGCCATTGTTTGCGGGGCGGGAGCGCCCTGCAGTGCGAGCAGGAGGGTTGTTGGAGATATCAGTGCGAAAGTGTGCAGCATGGGTGGTTTTCCCGAGGGATGTGCGGGTGCGAAGGTAGGTGAGGATGAAATTGCCGAATCCCCACAGCGAGTGCCATGGGGATCCAACGGGCTTGTGACTAGTTGCTCGAAAGCTTCCAGCGGAGCTTGTCACCCTTGGAGAAGCCACCTGCGAGGTAGCCTGCAGGGGTTCCGGTTCCACCGAGGACTGCATCATTCAATGCGCCAAACGTCACAAACTTGCTGACGTAAAGCGAATCGTTGCTGAACAAACCGGTCAGGTTGACGGTTGGGAAGTCAACGATTGTGGTGAAGAAGACACCGGACTCAAAGAGGTCGTTGTCATGATGATGTTCAGAGTCTGTTTCGTGGTCATCGTCATCCCCGAGCGTGCCGAGGAAGATTGCGCCACGGAGCTTGTCGGTGTTGACAACGTTGTGGGATGCCAGATGCGCAGATGTGACAGCTGCGTTTCCGGTGATCGCGTTGACC
>CAIYBQ010000596.1 GCA_903924445.1 uncultured Armatimonadota bacterium
CGGACGTACGGTTCTGCTCAAATTCAGCATCCACGTTTTTGATGGATGGATGCGTATGCTCAAACTGGGTTACCGGACCGGCCTCGAGGTACATGTCATACATGCAGTAACCCTATCACTCATCCGGATTTTGCATGGTACGCCATTCAGCCGAATCGTCTTTGGGCGGTCTTAGACAGCTTGGCCATCGGTGTTGTGACACTCAGTCAGACGGTTCGCTTACCCGAGGAGAACAATCTTGTCCCCGACAACAGACACCTGATTGCGCAAAATCGTTGTCCAGCGGTCTGTGCGATTTAGTGCCATCCACTGCAGACCAGAGTCTGTCGCGGGCTCGCCGGCCTTTTCTCCAGCCGGGATGTTTCGCCAGGCAATCACCAAATTGGCCTTTGGTGCGAAAACCGTATGCCCCGGGCTCATAAACCAGTAATCGATTTGCGCAAGCTTCTCATCTATCACACCAAAAGCAGTCACTTCGTTTTGCCGGGATGCTGTCTTGACAACAATCCTGCCATTAACGCGCTCGGCGAGTGGTGAAAGCGAAAGACCATCAGGGATAAAGCCCATCCGCTGCTGCATCGCGAGTGAAATCGTCACCTTGCGCTCCGCTTTCCCAGGAGTAACAAGGGTCATATCGCCGGCGCCACGTGTAACCACAGAGATACCCTTGCCAAACGATACCGCTGTTCCGCCGGCTGTGGTGTTCGCAGCGCTCCGGGAAATCTCACCGCGCCCCGTCGCGACACAAACCGTTGCCACAGCAGAAACATTTGGCTGTGGATCGGCGAGTGAAATCCGGATATCGGCATTGCCATGCCAGTCCCAGTGAGTTGATGTCTCATCCAAGCGGCCTGCAGACCGCACCTTCATGGTCTGAAGATTCAAGACAACGATACGCTTGAAGCCGCTCACGCCATTTCCGCCATCAAAAGTATGGACCATCGCGAGCTGGCTGCCATCCGGGGATGTCTTGAGCTCTCCATAGTGATGACCATCGCCCTGCGCGGTAAGGAGTACCTTGGAGCGCCCGGATGCGATATCAACGCAGCAAATTGCATCTGATTTGCCGATGACACCACTGGAATTGCTGTAGTACGCGCGGCGGTTATCAGGCGAGACGGTAAAGCTGCCGACACTGAATGTGCCTTTTGTAAGCTGAGTATGACTCTGCGTTGCAACATCGGCGATGTAGAGCTGCTTATTACCGACGGCTGGCAGGTCATTTCCCGTGAAAACCTGACCACAAAACAAAAAGCGAGGCTTACGGGCATCAAGTGGGGATGTTGGGTTTGTGTTCATGATCTTGTCCGGTTCGAAATTACTATGCTATTGCAAACTGTTTAGTAAGACTAAAGCAAATCAGGTGCCAGAACACATTTGGTCAATACCTGTTTCGACAGACATCCTCACGCGAATTCCGCTAGAATCCACCAACGATGTCCTTACAACCACAAACTCTGTCGCGTTCACAATATGCCGATGACATGGCTCACCGCGCCCTCCGCTTTTTTCTGGATGCCAGCCACCCGGAATCCGGCCTGACACTGGATCGGACCAACAACACGCTCGGCTCCGCGGGGCAGACACGCATCGCCAGCATCGCCGCAACCGGCTACGGGATCACCGCATTCTGTATCGGCATCCACTACGGCTGGCTTGACCGCCGTACCGCGGTATCGCGTATCGAGCGGGTGCTGACTACCATCGAGACCACGCTGGATGGCAAAGCAGGCTTTTACTACCACTTCATCGATTGGGAAACCGGCAAGCGTGAGTGGAACTCCGAGCTCTCCAGTATCGATACCGCACTCCTCCAGCTCGGCCTCATCATGGCAGCCAATGTCTTCGGTGGAACGATTGCCGCGCGCGTCAATAGCATCCTCGCGAAGACGGACTGGCAGTGGATGCAAAATCGCAAGGCGGGTGATGCATCCGATAGCTGCGTCAGTATGGGATGGAAACCAGAGTCAGGATTTCTCGACAGCCGCTGGGATCACTACGATGAGAGTCCTTACCTCTATATTCTCGCGCTTGGTGCGCAGTCCCCGTACCGCCTCCCGGCATCCACGTGGAAGAATTGGAAGACAACCCTAGACCCTAAAACAGGTCTCTATGAGCCCATCGGACCAATCTTCTGGTCGCAAATGACAGCCGGGTATGTCAACATTAAAGGTCAGCGTGATTCTGCAGGGCGTGATTTGTGGATGATTTGGCAGCGC